>JAUXAE010000062.1 GCA_030620035.1 Dehalococcoidales bacterium | reverse complement strand
TAGCGGCGGCAATTATCAGGCCTATGTTTATTCCGTTCGTACTTGGTCTCGCCCTAATAGTGGTCTGGATATACTTGGTAAGGATGGTTCGGAAAAAGAAAACTAAAATATTCCATGACCAGATGGAACCAAAGTTAGCCGAAAGACGTTTAAAAAGGCTGAAGGTATTTCTGCTGGTAGCCGGAATATCGTTAGCGGTGGAGATTGTTGGTGTCGTTGTGCACAATGTACTATACGGTCTGTACGGAATAGAAGACCCTGTCTCTATTGGTATCTGGCGTATTGGTATTATGGCGTTTACTATAGCGACTGTTGGCGGCCTGGTTATATTTCTCAAAGGACGACGAAAAACAACATAAAGGAATACCGATGATTGACAACCCGCCATTCCGACTCTGGGATTAAGGTTCCGGCTGGCACCTGGGGCAGAAGTAGCTGCCGCGGCCGCGGATAGTGATACGCTCAAGAGATGTGCCACAGACCGGGCAGTTCTCACCGCGGCGGTGGGCCACCCGAAACTGGAACTGGGCTTTCCCCGGCTCACCACCGGGGCGAAAGTAGGTAGTGACGCTGGCCCCCTTATCACCAATAGCCGACGATAGTACCTGCTTAATAGCCCGATGAAGGCGCCAGGCTTCACGCCGGGTCAGGCTAGCCGCCGGTCTCAAGGGGTGAATGCCAGCGGCAAACAAGGCCTCATCGGCATACATATTGCCCAGGCCGGCGATGAAATTCTGGTCAATAAGGACTGCCTTTATTGGCGCCTTTCGTTTAGACAAAAGCCGGGCCAAAAGCTCGGGGGTAAAGCCGGCCTCAAGCGGCTCCGGGCCCAGCCGACCGATAATACTAGTGCTGTCCTTAAGGAGCCGCATCCGGCCGAACTTGCGCGGGTCACGAAAGAAGATATGGCGGCCATTGTCCAGATGGATTACCGCCCGGGTGAACCTGGGTGGCGATGATGAATCCCACCCCAGCAGCAGTGAGCCGCTCATTTTAAGATGGACAATGAGTAATTCACCGCTGCCTAGGCTGAAGATGAGATACTTACCCCGCCGCCCTATCCCGGTTACTTCCTGCCCGGCAATACGGGAATCGAACTCTTGAGCATTAGGCTCCTTAAGGATACCTTCCCAGCTCAGGGTAACACCGCTGATACGGCGGCCGACGACATGGGGCACCAGCTCATTCTTTATCGTCTCTACTTCAGGAAGCTCAGGCATTTGTATCCCTTATTTTTAGCCTATTATGGAAGAAAACAACTGCCGGCACAAGCAGCAGCCCACCGAGAAGAAAACTGCCCAGGACATCACTGGCCCGGTGCGCCCCCAGATAAACACGAGAGGCAGCCGTGAGCAGGATGAGCATAATAAGTATAGCCTGCACTATCCGGGCCACCGCCGGCCGCTGAAATAACCTTGGGGCCAGATAAAACAGAAAACCAAACAGGACAACCGCATAGGTAACATGGCCGCTGGGGAAACTGAGTCCGCCGCTATCAAGGAGCTCACTGCCGGGGCGGGGGCGGTCAACCAGGGCTTTCAGCAGCCAGTTAATCAGGCCGGCTAAGGCGGTTACTGAAACGACAAAGACAGCCTCAAGCCTTCTCTTAAAATACAACAGCACTAGAACCAGGCCAAGGACGGTAACAACGGTTTGAGGGTTATCCCCCAGCCAGGAGACGGCCTCCATCAGCCAGGCAAAGAAGGCAGAGTCAAATCCACCAAGCCAACCGCTGATGGCGACATCACCGGGGAAATTGGCAAACTGATGGGCCAGGTAGCCAACCAGCCCAAACAAAACAAGGAAAACTGCGTAGATAGCAACACGGCGTCTTTCCATCCAGATGCTTATTCCAGCTGCCCCCAGTTGCCCCCGGTTTTGATGCCCACCTTCAAGGGGACACTGAACTCCACAGCCGTGGCCATTATCTGGGGAACGACTTTAAGCATCTGGGCCAGTTCCTCGTCGGGAACCTCAAAGATGAGCTCATCGTGCACCTGGAGCAAAAGCTGGCTCCTTAGCCGGCACTTATCTAACTCCCGGTAGAGCCTGACCATAGCCACCTTGATGATGTCGGCCGAAGTGCCCTGCACCGGCATATTGATGGCCATGCGCTCAGCGGCCTCCCTAATCTGCCGGTTAGGTGAATTTATCTCCGGGAGATAGCGCCGCCGGCCCAGCATCGTCTGGACATAGCCCAGTTTTCTGGCCTGCTTTTTGGTAGCCTCAAGAAAACACTTGACACCAGGGTACTTCTCAAAATAGGAGCTGATAAACTGATTGGCCTCCTCCCGGGTCAGCTCCGTGGCCTGCTCCAGGCCGTAGCCGCTCATACCGTAGATAACACCAAAATTGACCGTCTTGGCCAGACGCCGCATCTCCGGTGTTACCCTGGTGGCCTCAGCGCCAAAGAGGCGGACGGCGGTGGCGGCATGAACATCCTCATCCCGCTTAAAGGCGCTGACCAAGCCCGGGTCCCGAGAAAGGTGGGCCAGGACGCGCAGGTCAATCTGTGAATAGTCTGCGGCCAGCAGCCTAAAGCCGTCCGGGGCTATAAAAGCCCGCCGGACATCCCTGCCCAGTTCACCACGGACCGGGATGTTCTGCAGATTGGGCTCGCTTGAGGAGAGCCGACCAGTGGCCGTCCTTGTCTGGTTAAAGCTGGTGTGCAGCCGCCCCGTTTTGGGGTTGCAGAGTCCGGACAGGGCATCAATATAGGTCGACTTAAGCTTGGCTAGCTGGCGATAGTCCAGGATAAGCTCAATCACCGGGTGAGTGCCGCGCAGTTCCTCAAGCACCGAGGCACTGGTTGCGTAGCCGCTCTTGGTCTTGCCGGCCGGCGGCAGCCCTAACTCCTCAAACAGAACGGGGCCCAGCTGCTGGGGAGAGTTTATATTGAAGCGGTGACCGACACTGTTATAGATTGCGGCCTCCAGCTTGAGCAGCCGCTCACCGAGCCGGTGTGACATCCGCCTGAGCAGTTCCTTATTCAGGGCGATGCCATTCCTCTCCATACTGATAAGCACCGGCACCAGGGGCAATTCAACTTGAGCGAAAAGAGGCCACAGCCCCTGCTGGTGTAGCTCCGGCTCTAGCAGTCGGGCCAGCTGTCCCGTAATGTCGGCATCGGCACAGGCATAGTCGGCGGCCCGGCTAATCTCTACCTGAGACATGGAAATCTGCTTGGCGCCTGAGCCAATTAGCTCATTAATAGGGGTCATCTCAATACCCAGCCGACCGAAGGCCAGGGCTTTCAGGGACAGAGACTTCTCACCGAGAAGATAGGCGGCAATCATGGTATCAAAGGTCAGCTTTTTAACCTCTATTCCATGTTCCGCCAGCACCGTTATATCATACTTGGCGTTGTGGGCCGTCTTGGCCAACTTCTCATCGGCCATCAGGGGTTTTAATTTGCTTACAACCAGCTCCAGCGGTAGCTGGGTCACCTGCCCCCAGCCGACATGACCCACCGGTATGTAGTAGGCCTCGCCCGGGGCCGTTGACAGCGAGATACCCACCAGCTGGGCCGACATAGGGTCTAATCCTGTCGTCTCGGTGTCAAAGGCAAAAGAGCCGGCCTTTTTCAGGCGGCCTACCAGCCCATCAAGGTCTGAATCAGTATCTATAATACGATAATCCCGTTTCTGCGGCCGCTTGGGCTGGGCACTAATACCGGGCACTACCGCCTCCACCCCAGCCAGCCTGGGCAGAAGGCTGGCAAACTCAAGCTCGCGGAAAAGCTCGGCTATCTTGGGCCGGTTGAAGCGACTCACTCTTGACTCCTCCAGCCTAAGGCTAACCGGTAGCTCGGTAACAATGGTGGCCAGTTTTTTGCTCTGGCGGGCAATGGCCTCATTTTCTTTTAGGATATTGCTGATTTTTTCGGGAGAGACCTCGTCTATACGGGCATAAATCTGGTCTAGAGAGCCCAACTGCTGGATGAGCCTAGCGGCCGTCTTCTGGCCGATGCCGGGGACGCCGGGGATGTTGTCCGAGGGATCGCCCATAAGCGCCTTCAGGTCGGCAATCTGCTCCGGGGCAACACCGTACTTCTGGCTGACGGCGGCTTCATCATAGAGTATGGTATCGGAAAAGGAGCCCCTTGGCTTGGGATAGAGCACCTTTACCTTGGGCGATACCAGCTGCATGGCATCGGCATCACCGGTGACAATAACAACCTCCATGCCCTGCTCCCCGGCCTGGTGGCTCAGAGCCCCCAGAATATCATCGGCCTCATAGTCATCAAGCTCAAAGATAGGCATACTAAAGGCCTCAACCAGCTGCCTCACCCGCCCCAGTTGGCTGACCAGTTCGTCCGGGGTGGCCGGGCGTTGGGCCTTATACTGGTCATAGAGCCGGTGGCGAAAGGTAGGGCCCTTCTTATCAAGGGCGATGGCATAGCCGTCGGGTTTCAGCTCACTTATTACCTTGAGAAGCATGCTGGCAAAGCCATAGACGGCCCCTACCAGCTCACCAGTCTTGCTTACCGTCAGCGGCGGCAGGGCATGGTAGGCCCGGTGCACCAGGGCGTTACCATCAAACAGCACCAGAAGTGGCTTCTTCACGATTATATTATAGCAGAGAAGGGAGATTTGGGTTAGCCAAAGGGGCTAAATAACCTATCCTACAGTGGGCAGTCCGGCATCCTGCCAGGCACTAATCCCGCCCGACAGGTCATAGATTTCAAGAAAACCGAGCTCGTCCATTATACCCAGGGCCTGTCCGCTGCGGTTGCCGCTACGGCAGTAGATGAGATAGGTCTTTTCTTTATCCAGGGCATCAAGCTCATCTCTAAAGGTCGGGGAATAGAAATCCATACTTATGGCAGCCTCAATATGCCCTTGGGCGTATTCACCTGCCCTGCGTACATCAAGAATGACAAAATCCGGGCTATCCTGGTTTTCCTGTATCAGGTCAAAGGCCTCTTGCGGGCTAACTGTTTCCAGTACCCGGGTCTGCAGGCAGCCAACGGCCAGCATTGAACCCAGAATCAGCGGCGCCAAGAGCACTAGAAGGATTGTTTTTTTAAGCCCCGCCTTTGTCATGACCTATTAATTACCCCTGACCTGTCTTCCGTGACTTTGGGGTGAAGATTTAGTTACAATCCTCTCAAATTCCTTTGCTTCTATACCAAGCTCAAGCGCAAGCCGTTTTACAGAAACCCCTGTCTGCTTGAGCGCCTCTTTAACATACTCCTCAAGAGTCACATTCGTCTGCCAACAGGAATAAAAGTGACTTTTCATTATTGAGGCCAGCGCCTTAGAAGGCAACCTATGGCCTTTCCTTGTTGCTTTCTTTCTCCCAACGCTTTCCGGAATGCCGATGACTACCAGTCTATCATCCACCACTACATATCGCAGGCTAGAGACCATAGAACAACTGGCGTATCTGACTTCAGCACCAGCACTAACATATAGATACCCCATATACAAGCGGTCATGAAACTTAGGCAGTATATATCTTATCCGTACCCCCCTACTTGTTGCCTTATCAACAGCATTAATTATGGCCCTTACCCTCTTTTCATCATCCCCGGCTGGGCGCCTACCGGTAACACAGCCAATAATCTCTTCTTTCGCCTCCACCACTGAGTCAGTAACAGCAAGAAAGTACTCCATCCGGGTCAGGATTTTGGTCGCCTTACTAACCTCCAATATGAAGCTACTTCTTCGCCTCCCTTCTCTAATGCTGTAGAGCAGAAGAGCGATGGTTACCATAAGAAGAACTGACTCAAGTAACAGAAGGGTCGTTTCAATGGTCATCTAGCATCTCCAGGGGCATTGGCATTCATCAATTAAAACATATTAAGACCCGATTTACAATTACCTGTTTGGGAAGGGAAGTCTATCATACTGAGGCTGCTTAAGAATGGTAATATGGGTAGTTAAAAGTCACTGCGGGATAGCTCTAGGGAGGATTCTAACTAGGCTCGGTTTGATAGCCAGCGAACTAAAGGCCGACCTGGCCGCCGATTCTATCTTTTCTTCATCAAGGCTAAAAAAGAGATGGCTGGGGCAGTTACAGTCGCTGGAGCCAAAACCGGGGACAGGGTCAAATTTAAGGCCAAGCTCTTGAGCAATGCGGCACTCAATTCTATCCTGGGTCTCGGCGATGAATATGCCATTGATAGCCGCCTTCTCTAGAAGATAGTCAATATGCCAATAACGCTTCTTATCCGCCTTAAGGTGGCGCCTGAGTCTGGCCTTAAGGCCGCCCAGGGCTGAGCCGACATAGGCATAGTAGCCCCCAGGAAAGTGGACGCTCCTGAGGCCTACCCTGATGGTCTGCCCTTGAGTCAACCTGATGAGAAGGACATAGCTACCCTTCACCGGCCATCTGGCTTCCGGCTGAGTTTTCGGTGCAGACAAAGAGTATGTATCCGGCCACATTCCTATTGTAACATTATAGTGTAACCTAAAAATATTGAATAATTACTATTTCGTGATATACTGTGGAGCATAACACTGCTTTTTACCTCGGGAGGTCAATTTGAAGGCCAAGGACCTGCTCTCAATAGCCGACCTCAGCAGCCAGGATATCCAGCTACTTATATCAGACACGGTGGATATGAAGGCTCAGGGCTGGACGACCACACTCAGCGGTAAGACACTGGCCCTTCTGTTTGAGAAGCCTTCCCTAAGGACCAGGGTCAGCTTTGAGTTAGCCATGCGGCAGCTAGGCGGGCAGGTCATTTACCTGTCTCCGGCTGAGGTAGGTCTGGGCCAGCGCGAACTGG
>JAUXAE010000119.1 GCA_030620035.1 Dehalococcoidales bacterium | reverse complement strand
ATGGCGACACAGTTTATACCCAGTTCCTGGCAGCGTCTGATTAGCTCATCCAGGGAGGTATTGCAGTCCATTGAGTATTCAGTGTGAATATGAAGGTCGGCCTTGAGCAATTTAGCCGGTGACCCTTTCTAGGTACTCGCCGCTGCGAGTATCAATCTTGATAACATCATCCTTATCAATAAACAGGGGAACCTGGACAGTGATTCCGGTCTCTAATGTGGCCGGTTTGGTGCCGGCAGTGGCCGTGTCTCCCTTAAAGCCGGGGTCAGTGGCCACTACCCTAAGTTTAACGGTGATGGGCAGTTCAATACCTATCACCTCATCCCGGTAGCTTGATACCTGGAGGGACATGCCTTCTTTCAGGTAGTTAACAGCGTCAGCCAGCTGGGAGCTGCTCAAGGGCATCTGCTCAAAGGTCTCTTCATCCATAAAGTAGTACAGACCACCATCATTGTAGAGGTATTGCATACTGTGGAGGTCAAGGCGCACCCGGCTAAACTTCTCATTGGACGGGAAGGTCTGCTCAATAGTGTGGCCGCCGCGGATATCGCGGAGCTTCAGGCGCAGCAGGGCGGTTCGTTTCATCTTGACATGCTGGTAATCAATAACCTGATACAGCTTGCCGGCCAGCTCAATAATGATACCCTTCCTTAGCTCACCGCCGGTTATCATGATAACCCCCGTTGCGCTTTTATTTCTTGGCCTTAGAAAGCACCCTGATTTTACCACATTCCAGGACTACAGTATCCTCAATCCTGATACCCCCCCAGCCGGGCAGGTAGATGGCCGGCTCAATAGTAAAGACCATGCCATCGGCCAGGCTATCTGATGAATCCGGCCCAAGCCGAGGCGTTTCATGGACGGCCAGCCCCAGACCATGACCCAGACCATGGCCGAAGGCATCACCATAGCCGGCCTTTTTGATGGCGGCCCTAGCTATGCTGTCGGCCTGGTCACCGCTGGTGCCGGCGGTAATCTGGGCAATAGCCTTAAGCTGGGCCCCCAGGACAATATCATATACCTTATTGAAGGTGTCACCGGCCTTGCCTAGGCAGATGGTGCGGCTAATATCACTGGAGTAGCCTCCTATCTTGGCGCCGAAATCAATCAGCACCGGTTCGCCTGGCTTTATGACGCGCTCTGAGGGCGTGGCGTGGGGCAGGGCCGAATTGGGCCCTGAGGCCACGATGATATCAAAGGGCAGGGGCTGGCTGCCCTGCTCATGCAGACACTTCTCAAGCTCCCAGGCGACCTCTTTTTCCGTCATGCCATTTTTAATTGTCGTTAGAATATATCCAAAGGCGGCGTCACTTATCTGGACAGCCCTGGTGATAAGCTCAATCTCCTCAGGCTCTTTCAGGACACGGATGGCCTCCACCAGTCCCTCCAGAGGGACAAGCCGAATTTGGGCCTCATCCAGGATAGTACTCAGCCGCTGATAGGCGGCCAAGCTAATATGTTCCGCCTCAAAGCCCAGCCTTCTCAGGTTTAGACTGTTGACCAACCGGGCAAGCCAGTCTTCCATATCACCGGTTATCTGAAAGAGGTCATAGTCCGGGGCCTGTCTCTGGGCCTACTCGGTATAGCGGAAATCGGTAGCTAGTACCCTCTTTTCTGGGGTGATTAATAAAAAGCCGGCCGAGCCATCAAAGCCGGAAAGGTAGTGCCTGTTCTCCGGCTGCGAGATCAGTATGGCCTCAATTTGCCGCTCAGCCAGTCTCCGGCGCAGCTTGCTTAATCTGTTAGCTATCTTTAGGGTCATTTTTTGCCATAGGGTGAGCCGAGAGGTATACCCTTCTTGCCTGACTCTTGGTTACATGGGTATAGATCTGGGTTGAGGCCAGGTTGGCATGGCCCAGCAGCTCCTGGACGACTCTTAAATCGGCGCCGCCGTCAAGCAGGTGAGTGGCAAAGGTATGGCGCAGCAGATGGGGGTGAACCCGCTTTTCTATGCCCGCGGAACGGGCGTATGCCTCCAGTATCTTCTGGACACCCCTTTCGCCGAGACGCTCTCCGTAGCGATTGAGGAAGACAGTGTTGCTTTCCTTTTTGGCTAATAGCCGGGGCCTGCCCTGTTTCAGGTAGTTGTTTAAGGCTCGGGCCGCCGGCTCACCCATCAGCACTATCCGCTCCTTGGCCTCCTTGCCCCAGATACGGAGCTCACGGCTGTCAAGATAGACCTGCTCCAGGTTCAGCCTTACCAGCTCACTAACCCTTATGCCTGAGGCGTAGATAAGCTCAAGCATGGCGCCGTCACGCTGCCCCTGGGGGGTGGCCGGGTCTGGGGCCTTGAGCAGCCTTTCAATTTCCTGCCGGGTAAGGAAGGCAGGCAGGCGCCTGTCCAGCTTGGGTGATGAGGTGCTGGCTGTTGGGCTTGAGGCTACCATCCCCTCACGCATCAGGTAGCGGTAGAAGGAACGGATTGCCGAGAGCTTGCGGGCAATGCTGGCCTTGACAATCCCCTTCTTCAGGAGATGCGACAGGTAGTCACGCAGGGTGTACCTGTCCACTTCCTTTAATGAGCCAACCCCCTTGTCCCTCAGGAAGTGGGAGAAGTCCACCAGGTCATTGGTGTAGTTACGCACCGTATAGGGCGAGGCATTGCGCTCCACCTCAAGGTAGTTGATATATTTATTAAAGACGTCCTGCATGGGTTAGTCCTGTTCTAGCTTCCCCTTATACTCACACTTAGTGCATTTGGCCCATTTTAGCCGATATATTGTAAGCAGTCCACCACAATTGGGGCAGGGCTGGGGGAGGGGTCTATTAAAAACAGCGAACCGGCATTTGGGGTAGTTGGAGCAGCCGTAAAAGACCTTGCCTTTTTTGCTTAGCTTCTCAACTATTTCGCCGCCGCAACCGGCTTCGGGGCATTTAACGCCCACCTTGATA
>JAUXAE010000127.1 GCA_030620035.1 Dehalococcoidales bacterium | reverse complement strand
GACCGCTGAGATTAAGGGTGGCTAATCAGGATGATAAATCACCTGGTAGCCATTGTTGGCCCCACTGGCGTCGGTAAAAGCGGGCTGGCCCTTAAACTGGCCCAGGCCTTTAACGGTGAGATAGTCGGTGCCGACAGCCGCCAGGTCTACCGCTATCTGGATACCGGCACCGCTAAACCGGACCCAAGGGAGCTTTCCATAGCGCCCCACCATCTAATTAACATTGTCAATCCAGACGAGGACTTTAGCCTGGCTCAATATCAAGAACTGGCCTACCAGGCCATTGATAGCATAATAAAGCACCGTAGATTGCCCCTACTGGTTGGCGGCAGTGGACTCTACATCTGGTCGGTACTGGAGGGCTGGAGTATCCCACAGGTGCCACCTGACTTGGAATTCAGACATAGCTTGGAGGCAAGGGCAGCTGAGGTCGGTGAGGATGAGCTTTATCAGCAACTGGTGGCGGCCGACCCGATAGCTGCCCAGAGGATTGGCCGGCGCAATGTCCGCCGCATAATCAGGGCGCTTGAGGTGGCCAGGGGTGCCGGGATAACCTTCTCCCAGTTGCAGCGTAAGCAGCCGCCGCCCTATGACACCTTGATAATTGGCCTGACTGCAGATAGGGCCGAGCTCTATCGAAGGATTGACTTAAGGGTCGATAAAATGATAGAAAAGGGTCTGGTGGCCGAGGTGCAGAGGCTGGTTAACATGGGCTATAGCCTTGACCTGCCGGCTATGTCCGGTATCGGTTACCGGCAAATCGGCATGTTTCTTAAAGGAGAGATAGGCCTGGAGGCGACCATCCGGCAGATTAAGTTTGAGAACCACCGCCTTGTCCGCCACCAGTACAACTGGTTCAAGCTGAGAGACGAGAGGATACACTGGTTTGATATCGGGGATGAAGTAGAAGGGCCAATCACAGCCCTGGTTAAAGAATTTGTAAGCAAGAGTAATTAAGCTATGAATTTTACCAAGCTTGAGAGTGCGGGCAATGATTTTATCCTGGTTGAGGCCACTGGCCGAAAGCTAGACTGGCCCCGAGTAGCTGCGGCCATCTGCCACCGCCACTTTGGCGTCGGTGGTGACGGCCTGTTGCTGCTACTGCCTTCAGAAATAGCCGACCTTGGCATGCGCATATTTAATGCCGATGGCTCCGAGGCCGAGGCCTGCGGCAACGGACTGAGGTGCCTGGCTAAGTATGCTGTCGAGAGGGGCCTGGTTGCTGGTGGGGCTGAAGAAATATCGGTGGCGACGGCAGTCGGCATAAGCAGGGCCCGACTGTATAGGCAGGGCAACAATGTAACCAAAATCCAGGTCACTATGGGCACGCCCAAATTTGAGGCTAAAGAAATACCGGTAGCCGTAGAGCCCGACAAAGGCAACATAGTTGACATAAAGTTTGTATCAAATTACCCGGTTACTATAGATAGCCAAGAGCTACTGCTCAGCTTCGTCTCCATGGGCAATCCCCATGCCGTCTGCTTCTGGCCAAAACCAGTTTCTGATTTCCCATTATCTCAGTTAGGGCCGGCCGTGGAAAGGCATAAACTCTTTCCCAATAGGGTGAACCTTGAGGTAGCCCATGTTATCAACCGAAAACAGATAGAGGCCCGAGTATGGGAAAGGGGAGTCGGTGAGACACTGGCCTGCGGCACCGGCGCCTGCGCCGTGGCCGTGGCCGCTAGGCTGCTCGGCTACACTGATAATGATGTAGACATAAAGCTACCCGGCGGAACGCTTGAGGTTGAATGGACTGGGGTAGGGGAGGTATTGCTCAGCGGCCCGGTGGAGATAGTGTTTTCTGGGGAATGGCCAGAGAAATAATTCGGCTAAGAAAGGTGACAATACAATGAGGTTGTCCCAGAGAATAAAAAAACTGTCCCCTTATCTCTTTGTTGAAATTAGTAAGAAGATTGCCCAGAAGAGGGCCGAGGGTGAAGAGGTCATCAGCTTCGCCATCGGTGACCCCGATATACCTACCCCGGAGCACATAATTAGCAGACTGTGTCAGGCGGCTAGAGAGCCGGCCAACCACCGCTACCCGGAGACAGCAGGCCTGCCAGAGCTGCGCCAGGCTATCGCCCAGTGGTATCAGAGGCGCTTTGGCGTTACCCTTGATGCCGAAAAAGAGGTGCTGCCCCTTATCGGCTCCAAGGAGGGCATCGGCCACATTGCCTGGTGCCTTATTGACCCCGGCGATATTGCCCTGGTACCCGACCCGGCCTATCCCGTCTATTCCCGAACTACCACTCTGGCCGGCGGCCAGCCCTACTCTATGTCCCTTACCCGGGAAAACAACTTTCTGCCCGACCTAGAAGCGATACCTGAAGATATAATAAAAAAAGCCAAGCTGCTGTGGCTCAATTATCCCAATAATCCTACCGGGGCCGTGGCCGACCTTGATTTCTTCAACAGGGTTGTCCGCTTTGCTAAAGAGTATGCCCTGGCCGTGTGTCACGATGGCCCCTATTCCGAGGTAGCCTTTGACGGTTACCAACCGGTAAGCTTCCTCGAGGCAGATGGCGCCAGGGAGGTAGGCGTCGAGTTTCATTCCCTGTCCAAGAGCTACAACATGACCGGCTGGCGGATAGGTATGGTGGTGGGCAATGCTGAAATGGTGGACGCCCTGAAGAGGTTTAAGTCAAACCTGGACTCAGGCATTCCCCAGGCTATTCAATACGCCGCCAT
>JAUXAE010000037.1 GCA_030620035.1 Dehalococcoidales bacterium | reverse complement strand
CGGCCGGCACCCAAAGCGGCCGGCAGTATTTTGGGGAGTAGCCATGACTGTTGAGTTTATCCTGTTGATTATAGCCGCCTATCTACTAGGCTCCGTGCCCGCCTCATATCTGGTGGCTAAATGGTGGCGGGGGATAGACCTAAGACAATACGGCACCGGCCAGGCGGGGGGCGGCAATCTATGGCGAATGACCTCTTGGCGGCTTGGTTTACCGGTAGGCATCTTTGATTTGAGCAAGGGATTGGTGATGGTCTGGGTGGCCAATTTAGCCGGTCTGGATGTCGCCCAGCAGCTGGTAGTAGGTTCAGCGGCCATCATAGGACATAACTGGCCGATTTTTCTTCGCTTTTACGGCGGCAGGGGGGTTGGCACCACCACCGGTGTTGTCTTTATCCTCCCCTTAATAAATGATACGTCACCATGGATGACAGTAGCCTTCCTGACCATCATTATAGTTGGTACCCTCATTATGCGTAGCTCACCAGTGCCAGTACTTGTCGCCACCGCGGCGCTACCTCTAGTTAGCTGGTGGTCTCATGAGCCACTTTTGGTTACTCTGGTTTTTCTGGCCATACTTCTGATAATAGTTATCAAGCGGCTAACGGCGCCACGACCGGTTGAGGCTGTCTCAGTCAGTAAAGGACAGTTGCTGCTCAATCGCCTGCTCTTTGACCGAGACATAAGGGATGGAAAAACCTGGATGTACCGGGTGCCTCCTAAAGCCAGTTCACGGGAACAATCTGAACAAAGGAAAGACTAACAGAATAGATGAGATGTGCCGCTCACCCCGAGGTGGAAACCAATCTAAGATGCAGTAAGTGTGGCCAGGCGATATGCCCCCAGTGCCTGGTGCAGACGCCGGTGGGCGCCAGGTGCCCGGATTGTGCCCAGCTTTACCGGCTGCCCACCTTCCAGGCCAGCACCAAATATATCCTGAGAGCCATGGGCAGTGGCCTGGGCATGGCCCTTGTCGGTGGCATCGTCTGGGGGGTTATAATCTCATCTCTAGACCTTTTCTACCTCAACCTGATACTGGCCGTCGGGGTCGGCTATGTTATCGGGGAAGTGGTCAGTCTTTCGGTCAACCGTAAGCGGGGCACCAGATTAGCCATCATTGCCGGCCTGGCCCTACCCTTAAGCTACCTGGTCAGCATCATGCCCCCCTGGGGGTCTTTCCTAAACCCGTTTAGCCTGACCTATCTTATTCTTGACCTGGTCTCCATAGCTGCTGGTATCTTTGTCGCCGTTAGCCGCCTGCGCTAGCCCCATCCCGGCAAAAGCGGCCCGATTAAATAAAACAAGGAGAGGATATTATGAGAAAGGTAGCCGTCGTCGGCGTCGGCCAGACGAAATTCAGCAGTGCCCAGGAGAAGACCGGGGTAGAGCTGTTTGCTGAAGCGGCCATGGATGCCATCAACGAATCCAACCTGAAACCAGGGGATGTTCAGGCCCTGTTTGTGGGCAATGTGCTGGGCGACTTCTCTGAGGGACAGGGGATGGTGCAGGCCTTTATCACTGATAACATCGGTGCCTTTAATATCCCGGCCAACAAATACGATGGTGCCTGTGCCTCGGCCAGCATGGCCCTAAGAGATGCCTTTATGTTGGTGGCTTCGGGCTATTACGACATCGTCCTGGCCGGCGGTACCGAAAGGGCGGCCACCATGGGCACGCCACTGGCCACCCGCACCTTTGCCATGTTCAGTGATAGCCGCTACGAGTACCCCTGCGGCATCACCTTCCCGGCCGTCTTTGCCCTGCTGGCCCACCTTTACGCCCGGAAATACGGCATCCCCCTGGAAAGGCTCAAGGAGCAGATGGCCGCCGTCTCGGTTCAGTCCTACCGCCACGGCCGGTTCAACCCCAAGGCACACCTGCACAAGGAGGTCACCATTGATGATGTGCTCAGCTCCTTTATGGTGTCCACCCCCATCCAGCTACACGACTGTTGTCCCTTCTCTGATGGCGCCGCCGCCGTCATCCTGGCCTCCGAGGAAAGGGCCAACAGGCTCACCGATAGGCCGGTCTATATAGTAGGCGCCGGCCAGGCTTCATCGGGGCCCCTGTCCAGCCAGCAGGACTACCTGCCCCGGTTTAGGGCCCGGGAAGTATCGGCCAAGCAGGCCTATGATATGGCCGGGCTAGCTCCCAGCGACATAGACATCTGTGAGCTCCATGACTGTTTCTCTATCGCCAGTTTAATTGCCGCCGAGGGGCTGGGCTTCTTTGATTTTGGCACCTCAGGTCAGGCCTGGCAAAAAGGACAGGCCGACATCGGCGGCAGGCTGGCCGTCAACCCGTCCGGGGGCTTAAAGTCCAAGGGCCACCCCATCGGCGCCACCGGTGGCGGCCAGGTCTATGAAATAGTCAGGCAACTGAGGGGTGAGGTTGAGCCGGAAAGACAGGTGGACGGTGCCCGGATAGGCATGACCGACACGTTAGGTGGTGATGGCGGCACCATCTGCAACATAATCCTGAAGCGCGGCTGGTAGCCTAAAACTGACTAAATAAAAGGCTAAGAGGGCAAAATGGACTATAAACTCACCTTCAAAGAATACAGCCAAGCACTCAAGGAAAACAGGCTGCTGGGCCTAAAGTGCCGGCAGTGCACTACTATTACAGTACCGCCGCGGATGGTCTGCCGAAAATGCTCCAGCCCGGAGCTTGACATTGTTGGCTTAAGCGGCCAGGGCACCATCGAGACCTTCACCACCGCCTTTGTCGCCGCCGAAGGCCGCGAGGATGAAGCCCCCTATACTATAGTGATGGTTGCCCTTGATGAAGGCCCCTGGCTGATGGGCAACCTAATCGGCATTGAACCAGAGAAGGTAGGTATGGAAATAATGGGCCGCCGGGTGAAGCTGGGCCACCAGGTCTTTACCGGCGATAAGTACTCGGCCGGTGAGGCGGCCCGGCCCATATTCAGCCTTGAAGATTAAAACAATGGCCACGGCAAAGAAGAGGCCGATAAACCGGCTCAAGACGATGTACCCCTTGAGGGCCCTGATCGACGACATGTACTAGAGGGCCCTTACTGCCAGCCGGGCGGGCCAGCCGGTGGCCTGGTGCATGGTCAACTGGTGGCAGGGCGACCCCATCCTGAAGGCCATGGATGTGGCCACCGTCTATCCTGAGGACTACGGGGCCGTCTGCGCCGCCTTTGGCGCCGCCCAGGCCTACCTGGAAGGCGCTGAGGCCGATGGCTTCCCAGCCCATATGTGCGGCTATGCCCGAAACTGCCTGGGCTATACCGCCAGAATGATAGAGCTAGGTGAGATTCCCCCCGAGGCACCGATGGGCGGCATGCCCCAACCGAGCCTGCTGCTGGCTTCGGGAGCCTTATGTGATGCCCGTTATAAGTGGTTTCAGGCCCTGGGACGCTACCTTGACGCCCCCCTTTGGGTGCTGGAGCTGCCCCACCCCGGGGTCAAAGAGGGCCTGATGGAGGGTGCCGGTGAGGGCAACATTTATTTTATCGCTCAACAGCTAAGGGAGTTTATCAGTTTCCTGGAAAAGCTACTGGGCCGGAGAATGGACTGGGGTAGACTAGACGAAACCGTTGATAGTACCATGGAGATGAACCGCTGGTGGCATAGGGCTAATGAGCTGCGCCGGGCCCGGCCCTGTCCCATGCACTCCCGAGACTTCTGGAGCAGCATGCCGGCCTCCCTTTATATGGCCAATGACCCCGGGGAAACGGCCGGCCTCTACCGCCAGATGTATGACGAAATAAAGAGCCGGGTTGATAATAAAATCGGCGCCCTAAAGGCTCCTGAGAGATACCGGTTGGCCTTCCTAGAGCTACCCCCCTGGCACAGCCTAGACTTCTTTAACCAGCTGGCCGAGAGGGGCTGGAACTTCGTCATTGAGAGCTGGGCCTACCACCCGCCCCGACCGCTAGATTTGGACCGGGTCAGCGACCCACTGGAGCGCCTGGCTAGATACAGCTACCACTGGCTGACGGGATACTACCCGAAGGCCAACCAAGCCGAGGAGTGGTGGGGCTATTTCGCCTATCCCTACCTGGAGTATGTCCGGGACTACCAGTGTGACGGGGTGGTGCTTCACCCCCTGCTAAGCTGCCGCACGGCCACCAATCACCTGATGATGGTTCGTGACCGCCTGATGAAAAAACTTAAAGTTCCCTCGCTGGTAATAGAGGGCGACATCGTTGACCTGAAGCTGTTTGACCCGGCCCGGGCCCTGAGCCAGGCGGAGGCCTTTGAGGAGACCATGGACCACTATAAAAAATTAAGAAAAGAGGCCGGCCTCGGCTGGTAACCCTTAACATAAGGAGAAGACATTGGCCCAAGACAGGGGAATGGACAGGGCAAAGGCCATCTATCAGGACCGAAGCCAGCGGGCAGGAGAGCTCAAGGCTCAGGGGAAACAGGTAATTGGCTATCTCTGTGCCTACCCGGTGCTGGAGATGATGACCGCCCTTGACCTGGTCCCCTTCCGCATCCTGGGCGACATGACCGAGCCGATAAGTAGGGCCGACGCTTGTCTACCCACCGTGGTCTGCCCCTTTATCCGCAGCGCCCTGGACCTGGCCCTAAAAGACAGGTACCAATTTCTGGACGGGGTGGTTATGGCCCATAGCTGTGATGTCGCCGAGAAGACGGCCCACATCTGGCATAGCTACCTAAGACCGCCCTATTTCCACTTTATCGACACCCCCCATACCACAGGGGACTCGGCGGTAAAACAGCACAAAAGGCTGCTCAAGGACTTTCAAAAGACATTAGAGCAGCTGGCCGGAAGGCAACTTTCCCAAGAAAGGCTCAAGGAAGCCGTAAAAGCCCACAACCAGCAGCGGGCACTGGTAAGGGAGCTTTACGGCTTAAGAAAGCCCGACCCGCCCCTCATTTCAGGGGTGGAAAGCCTTGAGGTGATGGTATCTTTAATGAGCCTGCCCGTTGATGAAGGCAGCCGTTTGTTAAAACAGGTCATCACTGAGGTCAGGCAGCGCAATAGCGGCCCACCAAAGAAACCGGCCCGACTGCTCATCTGGGGCAGCATTATTGACAACAGTTCCTTAATTCAGATGATTGAGGGGCTTAGTGCCAATCTGGTGATGGACGATACCTGTGTCGGCAGCCGCTTCTACTGGCCCGATGTTGCCGCCACTGAAGACCCCTTAGACGGCCTGGCCCACCGCTATCTGGTGGCGCTAAAGTGCCCCCGTACCTTCAGGCAGGCCGACCCTAACAAGGCTAGTAAAGACTACCAGGCCGACCTGGAATACCGCTTCGGCTATCTTATGGAGTATGCTAAAGAGTGGAGGGTCAACGGAGTCATCCTTCAGTCACTGCGCTACTGTGATATTCACGGCTACGAGGTGCCCCAGGTCAAGGACTATCTTAACAGCCTGGGCCTGCCCGCCATCTACCTGGAGTACGACTACAGCCAGGCGGCCCTGGCCCCCTTAAGGACCCGGGTTCAGGCCTTCCTGGAAATAATTGGCCAGGGTAACTTCTAATGAATAAAGTAAAGATATTCACTGCCGGCATTGACCTGGGTTCCACCATGACCAAGGTGCTAATCCTGGACGGGGAAGGAAAGAGCCGGGCTCAAGTAACCGGGGCCACCGGTGCCGAGCACCGCCGCCTGGCCAACAAGGTGATGGCCCAGGCATTAGGGCAGGCCGGGCTTTCCCTGGAAGAAATCGGCTATATCGTAGCCACCGGCTACGGCCGGGTCAACGTACCCTTCGCCGACTGCCAGGTTACCGAACTGACCTGCCACGCCCGGGGGGTGTCCCACCTCTTCCCCAGCGCCCGGACGGCCATTGATATTGGCGGCCAGGATGCCAAAGGGCTCAAAATTCGTGACGGCAAACTGGTTGACTTTGTCATGAATGACCGCTGTGCCGCCGGCACGGGACGCTTCCTTGAGGTCACCGCCGAAACCCTGGGCCTGAGGCTGGAGGAACTGGGCGAATTATCACTAAAGGCTGCCAGCAAGGTTGAAATCGGCAGCACCTGCACCATCTTTGCCCAAGCCGAGATGGTGGCCCTTTTATCTCAAGGCAGGCCACTGGCCGAAATCCTGGCCGGTCTGCACCAGGCCATCGCCAGCCGGGTGGTCAAAATGGTAACCGGGCTCAAGATAGAAGCCGATGTCGTCTTTACCGGGGGTGTCGCCCAGAATGCCGCCGTTGTCCAGGCCATCAAAGAGAAGCTGGGCCATGATGTCCTGGTTCCCGATGAGCCGCTGTTCACCGGGGCCCTCGGGGCCGCCCTGCTGGCCCGGGAAATAGCCCTTAAATGCCTGGCCAACGGTAAAACCATCCCCGATAAGGAGCGCCGCCTAGAGGAGGCCCGCCTCTACGAGGATTATTAGAAATGGCTTACTTTATGGGTATTGACATCGGCTCGGCCACCAGCAAGGGGGTCATCACCCAGGAAGGTCAGCCCTTAGTCGGCCACTATCTACCTTCCCAGGCCAACTACCGGGCGGCAGTAATAAAATTAAGGGAAGAGCTTCTGGCCAAGGCAGGGTTGTCACCACAGGATATAGCCAAGACCGTAACCACCGGCCACAGTGTTGCCGGCCTGCCTTTCAAACACGAGAGAATAGCCGATATCCGTTGCTGTGCCCGGGGAATAAACCGCCTCTTCCCCCAGGCAAGGACCATCATTGATATACAGGCCATGTCCAGCCGGGTGATTCGCTTAGGCCAGGATGGCCAGGTAGGCAACTTTATCGTCAGCGAGCCGTGTGCCGCCGGCAGCGGGCGATTCCTGGAGATTATGGCCCATATCCTGAGGATAGACATAAAAGAAATCGGGCCCCTATCCCTCAGGTCCCAAAGGCCGGTACACTTTACCACCAGCTGTGCCGTCTTTGGGGAATCAGAGGCCATCTCCCGGGTGGCCCAGGGCACCCCCAAGGAGGATATCCTGGCCGGTGTCCACCGGGCGCTGGCCGATAAGCTCTGTGCCCTGACTAGCCGGGTTGGCCTTGAGGAGCCGTGCGCCATCAGCGGCGGTGGTGGTTTGGATACCGGCCTTATCAAGAGTCTTGAGGACAGGCTGTCAGTCAGCCTGCTGGTGCCTGACCAGCCCCAGCTGGTCACCGCCCTGGGGGCCGCCATAATGGCCCAAGAGAAGGAAAAATGCTAGACTAAGGGGTAGCTTTATGGCCGAAAAAGATAATTCCATACTGGATAGGCTCGGGGTTGATATCGGCCTCAAGGCCAGCCACAGCCGGACCATCAGCCATGAAGATATCGCCCTTTTTGCCGAACTTTCCGGGGACTTTAACCCCATCCACCTAGATGAGGATTATGCTAAAAAGACCCCTTTCGGCGGCCGCATTGCCCACGGGGTAATCTCGCTGGGGCTACTATCGGCGGCCATGGCCAAACTGCCCGGGGTACCCATCTTTCTGTCCCAATCGGTCAGGTTCCTAAAGCCGGTAAGAATCGGCGACACCATAACGGCCACTGCCGAGGTAATAGCCACCCGTAAGGATAAGGGAATAGTTACCCTGAAGAACACCTGCACCAACCAGAACGGGGAAATAGTGATTGAAGGCGAGGCCAACTGCCGCCTCTATGAGCCGCCGGCCTAGCTGGAAGACCTTTTCCTGGCGGCCACAGCCCTTTTTATGCCCGAGACAATCTCTTCACCGCTTGATGATGGCGGGAAGGTGGCGCCAAAGCCGAGCTCGGCTAGCTTGGCGGCACTAGCCGGCGGGAATAGGCCGCCCAAGACAAAAACGGCCCGGTCTTTGATGCCCTCTTCTTGGGCCAGCTCAAGCAGTTTGCCACCAAGAACCAGCTCACCACCGCAGTAGCTTGAGATGCCGATGACATCAACATCCTCCTGGGCGGCCGCCGTGACTATCTCCTCGGGCCGGGCATTACCCAGCAGGACAACCTCCATGCCGGCATCACGCAGCAGGCCGGCCACGGTAATCATTCCCTTGGTATGGGTCTCCAGCGGGAACTGGGCCAGCAGCACCCTGACTATCTTCTTCTGGTTGGCCACTTTTTTAAACCTCTCTACATATAGCTGGGAGCTGACCACCGGCCCAGGGCGTCGACAAAGGCGCGGCGCATCTCCCCTTCGGTAACATCGGCCCGGGCACAATCAACACAGGCGGCCATGACATTGCCCCCCTTCTGGCAGGCCGTTTTCAGGCCATCAAGGCATTTGGTTACCTGCCCCTGGTCGCGGCGCCGCCTTAGGCTGGTTAGCTTGGCCCGCATCCTCTGGCCAACACTGTCGTCATACTGGTGCACCCAGATGTCGGGAATTTTGGGCTCAGCGGCCCTGAAGTAGTTACCGCCGACCACCTTTATGTCACCATCGGCCACCATCTTGTGCTGGCGCTCAATATAGCCGGCTATTCTTCTATGCAGCCAGCCACTGGCCACCACCTCAACAATACCGCCCCGCCTCTCTATCTCGTCCAGCTCATCAAGAATCATCTCTTCTATCTGGTCGGTCAGCGTCTCTATATAGAAGGAGCCGCCCAGCGGGTCGACCACCTGGGTGACCTGGCTCTCGGCCTCAATAATCTGCTGGGTCCTCAGGGCCAGTACCGAGGCCTCCTCTGAAGGCACCGAGTAGGCCTCATCATAGGAATCAACATGCAGCGACTGGCAGCCGCCGAGGATGGCCGCCAGGGCCTGATAGGCCGCCCTGATGACATTGTTCATCGGCTCCTCGCGGGTCAGAGAGCTGCCCGAGGTCTGGACATGGCACCTCATCCACATTGACCTGGGACTCTGGGCACCAAAGCGGTACTTCATTATGCGATACCATAACCGCCTCACCGCCCGCAGTCGAGCAACCTCCTCAAAGAAGTCACTGGCCAGAGACCAGAAGAAGGCCAGCCGGGCGGCGACAGAGTCAACATCATGGCCGCGACGGGTCATCTCCTTGATGATCTCAATACCATTGGCCACGGCGACGGCCATCTCGGTAATGCCCGAGGTGCCGAACTCACGCAGGTTATAGCCGTTCAGGGTGACATAGTTCCACCTGGGGACATGCTTTCGGATGAATTCAATGTTATCGCACTGAATCCTGAAGGCGTCCCTGGGGGAGATATATTCACAGGCACCGCGCACCAGGTTCTCCATGATAAAATCGTTCTGGACGCTGCCGGCTAGTTTTTCCCAGGGGGTGCCGCGGCCCTCAGCCATCACCAGATACATAGGAAGGATCATGGCCGTATTCCTGGGGTAGTGGGTGACTATAGAGACGCTTATCCTGTCTATGGGGATATCCTTAAAGACTACCGCCATATCGCCAGCGCAGTCTATGGGTACGCCCACCGTGCCCACCTGGCCCAGGGCCTCGGGCTCGTCGGAGTCAAACATCTGGACGGTGGCCACATCCAGGGCCAGATTCAGGCCGGTGGCCCCGTGCTCAAGGAGCATCTTCAGCCTCTTATTGATGTACTCCGGGGAGCCGGCACCCGATAGCTGACGGATGGTAAAGGTCCGGCCCCGGTACATACTGGGGTGGATGCCCCGGGTGTAGGGCTCCTGGCCGGAAAAGGCCAGCCTCTCCAGATAGTCAAATTCAGGGTTATCTAGCGGGCTGTAAATTAGCTCCCGGGATAATTCCGA
>JAUXAE010000010.1 GCA_030620035.1 Dehalococcoidales bacterium | reverse complement strand
ACCGGGTAGCCAAATCTGGCCGGGAACTAGACTACCTGAGCAAGGAAAGAAGGCATGACCAAGGCCAAAAGGGCCTACCGTAGCCTGAAGAGGTCTTCCTAGGGCTAAAAACAGTAATTCCCAAACGTGATTTCAATCATGGTAAGTTCAGCCGCTAGCCTGTTCTATGATATAATGTAAGTACGATGGCAACCAATATGTTAGACAAGCTAGACAAAATAGAAGAGCGCTTCCGCGAGATAGAAGAGCAGATAGCCAGGCCTGAGGTGACCGCCGACCCAAAAAGGCTGCAGAAGCTGGCCCAGGAGAGGGCCGGCCTTGAAGACCTGGTAGCCAAATACCGTAGGTACAAAGACAGCGCCGGTTCCCTGGAAGAGACCAGAAAAATGCTGGCTGAAGAGCTGGATGAGGACATGACGGCCCTGGTCAGACAGGAGATAGAAAGCCTCAAGAACAAACTGGAGCGGCAGCTTGAGGAGCTGAAGCTGGCCCTTCTGCCCCGGGACCCCAACGATGAAAGAGACATTATCATGGAAATCCGGGCGGGCACCGGCGGTGATGAAGCCGGGCTTTTCGCCGCCGACCTGTTTCGCATGTACAGCCGCTATGCCCAGACCAAGGGTTGGGGGGTGGACATCATTAACAGTAATGAGACCAGCATCGGCAGCATCAAAGAGGTTATCTTTGAGATAACCGGCCGAGGCGCCTTCAGCCGGCTCAAGTATGAAAGGGGCGTCCACCGGGTACAGAGGGTGCCCACCACCGAATCATCAGGCAGAATCCACACCTCAACGGCCACGGTAGCCGTTCTGCCCCAGGCTGAGGAGGTAGAGGTAGACATAGCCCCGGACGACCTCAAGATTGACATCTTCCACAGCGGGGGCGCCGGGGGGCAGAATGTCAACAAGGTGGCCACGGCGGTGCGCATCAGCCACCTGCCCAGTGGTATGGTGGTCGTCTGCCAGGATGAACGTTCCCAGCTAAGAAATAAGACCAAGGCCATGGCCGTGCTCCGGGCCCGGCTCCTAGATATGGAGCGGCGTAAGCAGGAAAGTGAAATAAGCCTTGAACGCCGTTCTCAGGTGGGCAGCGGTGAGCGGGCGGAAAAGGTGCGAACCTATAACTTCCCCCAGGACCGCATCACCGACCACCGCGTCGGCCTGACCCTGCGCAACCTACCCCGAATTATGGCCGGGGAGCTTGACGAGCTCATTAACACCATCGCCACCAGTGAACAGGCAAGACAGCTAGAGAAGACGCAACTGGCATGACCCTAAAACAGGCTCTAGAGAGCGCCCGTCACATCCTAGCCGCCAGTGACATTGAAGAGGCCGCCTTGGAGAGCGAGCTACTGCTCAGACAGGTACTCAAGATAGACCGCATCCAGCTATATCTTGAGCTTGACAATGAACTTACTAAGAAACAGGAAGAGGGTTTGCGGCGGCTTACCCAGCGCCGCCTAAAGGGTGAGCCTAACGCCTACATAACGGGACACCGTGAGTTCTACGGCCACGATTTTAGGGTTGACGGCCGCGTCCTCATCCCCAGACCGGAAAGTGAGCTACTGGTGGACAGGGTCATCAGCCTGGCCCGGGGCTACCACGCCCCTATTATCGCCGACATCGGCACCGGCTGCGGCGCCATTGCCATCAGCCTGGCACTGGAGCTGCCCCAGGCCAAGGTCTACGCCAGTGATATCTCAGCGGCCGCCCTTGAGGTGGCCCGGGCCAACTGCCAAAAACACGGGGTGGCCGATAGAGTCTGCCTTCTTCAGGGCGATATGTTAAAGCCCCTGCCCGAGCCGGTTGACCTCATTGTGGCCAATCTGCCCTATGTCAGGCGGCAAGAGGTAAACGATAACCATTTTGAGCCGTCACTGGCCCTAAACGGCGGCCGTTATGGAACCGAGCAGATAGGCCGGCTCTGCCTTGAGGCCAGGAGCAGGCTTCGCCCCGGCGGCGGTCTGCTCCTTGAGATAGGGCAGGGACAGGAAAAAGCGGTAACCAGCCGGCTAAAAAGGCTCTTTCCCCGGGCCAAGATAGAGGTTGTGCCTGACCTGGCCGGCACCGCCCGGGTGGTAACCGCTGTCCTACCCGCCGAGCCTTACGCCGGCCTCAATTTGACAAAAAGAATGCCTGAATGATAGATTAAATGACTTTTTACCATCCTCACCCCCTTTATCCCCCTCTCCTTCAAAGGAGAGGGGGAGTGAAAGAAAGAGGGGTTACGCCCCTCTTAGACACCCTATCAGGCTAAAGTAACTCTTTCAACAGAGAGGGTAGAGGTTTGAAGGGCAGAGCCGGTTAAAATTCCCCTTTAAAAGAGCAAACTATAAGCAGAGGAGGGAACAGGCGCCAATGAACATGATTGTCTGTCTAAAACAGGTCATTGACCCTGAGACACCGCCGGCCAGCTTCAAGATTGACCCCCAAAGCAACAAGATAGTACCGCCACCGGGCATCGCCCCGGTACTTGACCCCTACAGTGAATATGCCCTGGAGGCGGCCCTCAGAATCAAGGATGCCAAAGGGGGCAAAATCACAGCCCTGAGCCTGGGTAGCGACCTGGTCAGGGAGGTCGTCAAGAAGCCGCTGGCTATGGGTGCCGATGAGCTTGTCCTGCTGGAGGATGAGGCCTTCACCGAGGGGGATAGCTGGTCAACGGCCTATGCCCTGGCTATGGCCATCAAGAAGCTCGGTGACTATGACCTCATCTTCTGCGGGCGGCAGGCGGCCGATTGGGATGCGGGCCAGGTGGGCTCGGCTATCGCTGAGCTCCTGGGCCTGCCCAGTGTAACCGTAGCCCAGAAAATTGACATCAGTGACGGCCAGGCCAGGGTAGAAAGGGTAACCGACGACGGCTATGAGGTTATTGAGGTACCCCTGCCCGCCCTGATTACAGTAAGCAATGAACTGGGTGAGGTTCGCTATCCCAATATAAGGGGGATTATGGCCGCCAGGAAGAAGGAACCGATTATCTGGAGGCCGGCTGATATCGGTGTTGACGCTTCTGAGCTTGGTGCCGCCGGCCGGCGCACCAGGCTATTAAAACTGTGGCTGCCAGTCCGTGAAGGCAAGTGCCAGATGATAGAAGGCGACAGCCCTGAGGAGCAGGCGGTCAACCTGGCCCTCAAACTCAGGGAGGCCAAGCTGTTATAAAAAACTAGCCACTCTTAGGGAGGTTTTTAATGGCTGAATCCAAAGGCGTTATGGTCTATGCTGAGGCTAGCCAAGACAAACTGTCAGCAATTACCAGAGAGCTAATGGGCTGCGCCCGAAAGCTGGCTGATGACCTTGGGGAAGGCTTGAGCGCCGTCCTAGTCGGCAGCGATGTAGCTAGCCTGGCCCAGGAGGCCATTGCCTTAGGCGCTGACAGGATTTATGTGATTGATGACCGGCTACTTAAAGACTATCAGACCGACGCCTATGTAGCCGTCATGGGAAAGCTCGCCCAACAGGTAACGCCCCGGATTATTATCTTGGGACAGACGGCCGTCGGCCGTGATTTAGCCCCCAGGCTGGCCTTCAGGCTAGAAACGGCGGCCACCCTGGACTGCGTTGAACTGGCCATTGATGCCGATTCAAGGCGTCTCCTGGCCACCCGGCCTGTCTACGGAGGCAATGCCCTGGCTACCTTCACCACTGAGTCCCAGCCGCAAATAGTTACCATTAGGGCCAAGGCCTTCTCACCGGCTGAGCCGGACACCTCAAGGCAGGGCGAGGTCACCACCATTGAGGCCGGATTAAGGCCTGAAGACATAAGGACCAAGCTACTGGAAAGGGTAACCGAGGAGGTAGAGGGCATCAGACTGGAGGAGGCTTCAGTGGTCGTCTCCGGCGGCCGGGGCATCGGCAGTGCCCAGGGCTTCAAGCAGCTAGAGGAGCTGGCCAAGCTACTCAAAGGGGCACTGGGTGCCAGCCGACCCCCCTGTGACAACGGCTGGGTATCAGAGCATCTACAGGTAGGCATCACCGGTAAGATTATAGCCCCTGACCTTTATATCGCCGTCGCCCTCTCCGGTTCCAGCCAGCACCTGAGTGGCTGCAGCGGCGCCAAGAATATCGTGGCCATCAATAAAGACCCGGAGGCCAACATCTTCAGGGCAGCCAGCTGGGGCATAGTCAGTGACTGGAAAAGGGTGCTGCCGGCCTTCAGCGACAAGGTAGAGGAGCTTGTCTCCGGCTAGCCGGCTACCTCCAGTAGCCTCAACGCCACCTTTTAATGGTGCGTATTGCGGTGGTCTTAAAGTTAGCGTAAACTTCACCACCAACGGTAAGCCCCAGCTCTTGTGCTGACCTTTTGGTTATCAGGGCCAGCAGGGGAAAACCACAGTCCACCTCAATCCTGACAAGTGGCCCCAGCGGGGTCATTTTGGTTATCCTGCCCAAAAAAGTGTTTCGGGCACTACCTATATCTTTAGAGAGCGTTAGGGTTATATCCTCAGGCCTGATGAGGACATAAACCTCTTCACCGAGGCCGAAATCAGAAATAGACTGGAGGCGATAACCACTCACCTCTGTGGTAACCAGACCATTATCCTTGGCCACCACCACCCCGGCCAAGATGTTGTCAACACCGACAAATTGGGCCACCTCTCGGCTCTTGGGCGAAGTGAATATTTCACTGGGACTATCTAATTGTAATATCTCACCATCTATCAGCACGCCAATCCTGCCGGCAAGGCGCTGTCCCTGGGACATGTCGTGGGTAGCCATAACAATGGTCGTTTTTTGCTGCCCGATAATGTGAGCCAGAACCTCCTCTATCTTTGATACGGAAACAGGGTCCAGATTGGCCGTCGGCTCATCAAGGAATAGAACCTCCGGCTGGGTAACCAGGGCCCGGGCTATGGCCACCCGCTGTGTTTCACCGCCCGAAAGTGTTCTGGCATTCCTGCTCTTGTAGTCAGCCATGGCCACCAGTTCAAGGGCAGCCTCTACCTTCTGCCGTATCGCCTCACTCTTCTCATGCCGCCATCTCAATCCACAGGCAACATTTTCATAGACACTCATATCAAAGACCACCGGCTTTTGCTGGACCAAGGCCATCCGGCGGCGTATCGCCAGCCTATAGCCTCCGGAACAGGTAACATCCACCCCGTCAATATAGATCCGGCCTGAGGCTGGTGTTTCCAGGAGGTCTAGGAGCCTGATTAGTGTTGTTTTGCCGGCCCCGGTAGGGCCAATCAGGGCAAAGACATCGCCCCTATCAACCTCAAGGTTCACATCTTTCAGGACATACCGCTCCCCATATTTCTGTCCCAGGTTAACGGTTTTAAGTAAGGCCATTGCCGGTTACCTCTGCTGAAACCTGTTCAGGGCCACATTCACTATTAGGGCTATGAAAAGGAGTGTTATACCCAGGGCCAGTGCCAGTTCAATATCACCCTTGGATGTCTCAAGTGAGATGGCCGTAGTCAGGGTTCTGGTGAACCCCTTGATATTGCCGCCAACCATCAGGGCCAGCCCAACCTCAGAGACAGCCCGGCCAAAGCCCATTATCACCGCCGTCAGTACCGCGTATCTCGCTTCCCTGAGGGTTAGAATACCCGCCTGAAGCCTGCTGGCGCCAAGGGAAATGGCCGTTTCGGCCACGCCCTTATCGACACCTCGCAGGGCAGAGAGGATAAGGCCCAGCATGAGTGGTATTATCAGTATCACCTGGCCGATTACCATTACTGCCGGGGTAAACATCAGGTTTAACCCCCCTATGGGACCGGCCCGGGAAAAAAGGACGAAAACTAACAGGCCAATAAGAACAGTGGGCACACTAAACAGGGTTTGAATTATGCTTATCAGAAGCCTCTTACCCGGAAAGTGGGAAAAGTGGATGAGACCGCCCAGCGGCAGAGAGATTAAAGCGGCCAGGCTACAGGAAGTCGCTGAGATGGCCAGTGACCTTCCGGCTATCTCCATAACCTCCGGGTCAAAGGATATGATAAGCTGGATGGCTCTAGTCAGTCCTTCCCAAAGTTCAGTCAATCAACCTACCACCACAGGTTTTTTAGGATTCGGGTTCACTTCCGGCACAGGGAATAAACAGGGACAGGTCGTATTCCTGGATGCCGTAATTACCGATTAGCTCCTGTATCTCAGGTGAGGTAAGAAAAGCTACCAATTTAGCCGCCATTTCAGTGTTCACCCAGGGGTTTTTCTCAGGATTAAGGGCAATTACCGAGTAAACATTAAGCAGTGTGCTGCCCTCATCAATAACGGGTACCAGGTCTATCTGGCCCTTGTAGGCGAGGAAGGTGCCCATATCGGTGAGGGTATAGGCCTGCTTTTCACTGGCCATAAGCAGGGTCGGCCCCATACCTCTGCCCGCTTCAATGTACCACTGGCCGGCATTCCTGATTGTCTCATAGTCATATCCAGCACCCTGCCAGATTGCTTTCTCCCTGGAATGAGTCCCAGAGTCATCGCCACGAGATATAAAAGAGGCCGCTCCCACCTCGGCCAGCTTCTGAAAGGCATCTTCCGGTAGCATCCCCCTGATGCCGGCCGGGTCGTCTTCCGGTCCCACAATCAGGAAGTAGTTGTAGGCAAAGGGGACCCTCTCAACACCGTAGCCATCAGCTACGAACTGCTGCTCACGAGCCTCGTCATGAATGACAACCACATCAACATCTCCCCTTCGGCCGTATTCCAGGGCGATGCCCGTTCCGGCATAAAGTACATCCAGTTCCACACCATATTTCTCTTCAAAGAGAGGCTCTAGATAGTCCCAGAGGCCAGTATCATAGAGACTAGTAGTGGTGGCTACTCTTAGCCCAGCTCCATCAGCAGGACAACCGACAAAACCAACCAGCAGGGCTAGAAGTGTCACTATGCTTAATATATAGCGAGTTACCTCTGCCAATGCCTGTCTTCTTGCCCAAAAATGTCTACTTAAAATAAACATAGATAATAGAAAAGCACCTCAAAAGGAGGTGCTCTACCATGACAAAAACTTGCCATGAGTAAGGTCTCCTTTCCAAACACGGGAGGCACCACCGTTTCCGGTGACACCCTAAACGGCCAGTCTCCCTGGGTTTATGCCTTTAGGAGAGTAGGCTCGGAGAGCTATATTAAATTTTTACGGGCTATGCTAACACAAGCCGGAGGTAACCGTCAAGCCTAAGATTAGCTAGACCTTCTCCGTCTGCTTCTGGGAGATAAGCTTCTGGGCGATATGGGCCGGCACCTCCTCATAGTGACTGAACTCGGTGGTGTATCTTCCCCGACCCTGGGTTAACGACTTCAGGTCAATGGCGTAGCGTAACACCTCGTCCATTGGTACCCGGGCATCAATAACATTAACACCATTTTCAGGGTTCATGCCCTGCACCTGAGCCCGCTTGGTGTTGAGGTCGCCGATAACATCGCCGGTGAAATCCTTGGGCACGGTAACCCTGATATTCATTATCGGCTCAAGGAGAACGGGCTGCCCCAGCGATAGTCCCTTCTTCAGTGCCCCGGCCCCGGCAATCTTGAAGCAGATATCTGAAGAATCCACCGGGTGAAAACTGCCGTCATACAGGGTCGTCTTGATATCAACCACCGGATAGCCGGCCAGCACCCCCTGCCGGGCGGCCTCATTGACTCCCTTCTCCACTGCCGGGATGTAGTTCTTGGGTATAGCGCCACCAACTATCCTTTTAACAAACTCGGAGCCACCGCCACGGGGTAGCGGCTCCAGCTCCAGAAATACCTGCCCGTACTGGCCATGGCCACCGCTCTGCTTCTTGTGTTTGTACTCAGCCTTGGCCGCCGCCGTAATGGTCTCTTTATAGGGGACCTTGGGGGTCTTCAGTTCAACACCGACGCCAAATTTGCGCACCATCTTCTCAGCGGCGGCCTCAAGCTGAGTCTCACCAAGCCCGGAAAGGATGGTCTCACCGGTATCAGCCTCCCGGCGCACCTTAAGAGTGGGGTCTTCCTCGGCTAGCCGGGATAAGGCCGTCCCCAGCTTATCCAAATCGGCCTTGGTCTTGGGATGAACCGCCTCACCAAAGATGGGCTCGGGGAATTCAATCGGGGCCAGCTTCAGTAGCTTGTCCTGACTGCCCAGTGTGTCCCCGGTGCTGGTCAGGGCCAGCTTGGCCACCGCCCCGATGTCGCCGGCGCCCACCTGGGCCACCGGCTCCTGGCTCTTACCCCGCAGCAGAAAAAGCTGGCCGATGCGTTCTGCCCCATTCCGGGTGACATTCCACACCTGAGAGTTACTGGTAATAACACCACTGTAGACCCGAAAGTAGGTAAGCTTGCCGACATAGGGGTCAGCCGTGGTCTTGAAAACCAGGGCGGCCAAGGGGGCCTGGTGACTGGGCTTTACAGCCGCCCCACCGACAATAGCCGCCTCCCGGTCACTGGGTGACGGCAGGTAACGGCAGATGGCCTCAAGCAGTAGGTTTATGCCCACAGCCTTAAGCGCCGAGCCGGCCAGGATGGGCACAACCTTACCCTCCAGTACGGCTCGTCGCAGGCCATTGCTCAATTCCTCAAGGCTAAGCTCGTCACCGCCCAGGTACTTCTCTAGCAGGTCATCATCAAGCTCGGCGATGGCCTCTACCAGCTTCTCCCTCAAGGAACTAACCTCATCTTCAAGTGATGACGGTATGGCCGCTTCCTCAGCCTGAGAACCGGTATAGGCCTTCCCGGAGAGCAGGTCAATTACCCCTTGAAAATCATTGTGGGCGCCAATAGGTAGCTGTAGTGGCAGGCATTTAGGGCCCAACATTGACTGAAGCTCACTAACAGTCCGCTTAAAGTCGGCATTCTCACGGTCCATCTTGTTAACAAAGATAAGGCCAGCTAGCCCCGCCTCCTGGCAGTAGGCCCAGGCCTGTTCAGTGCCCACTTCAACGCCAGCCGCCGCCGAAACTACAATAAGGGCGCCCTCGACTACCCTTATGGCCGCCATGACCTCACCAGCAAAATCGGCGTAACCAGGGGTATCAATCAGGTTTAGCCTGGTATCCTGCCAATTACAGGGCAGCAGGGTCAGATTAATGCTTATCTGGCGCCTTACCTCATCGGGGTCATAATCAGAGGTAGTCGTGCCATCGTCAACCCTGCCCAGCCGGCCTATCGCCCCGGCGGTGAACAGGGCCGCCTCTGAGAGTGATGTCTTACCGGCGCCACTGTGAGACAGCAAAGCGACATTACGAATACTCTCCAGTCCAGATTGTGCCATTCTTACACCCTCTTAACCTTAATTCAAGATATTATAACCATCCACAGGAGACAGAGCAAGTAACCGGCCTCGTTAGTCAAACCAGCCCATCAGCAGAGGCGTGATGAAGGTTTCAATGGCCGCCGCCGGCACCAGCAACACCAGGGCTATCATAAGATACCTTGTGTTCTGCTTCAGGCTGGGCCACAAAAGGCCCCTTCTCTCCTTCCTAAACAGGGCCACGATGGCCGTGGCGCCAAAGCTGAGCGCCGCCGCCTGGGCCAGAAGGAAGGCCGGGAGCTCAAAGACGCCGTGGGGCACTAGGCCGGCCAGTACCAAGGCAAGGGACTGCTGCTGAATAACTATTGAGGAGACGGCGGCCAGCAGCCAGCCGTTCATAATCAGGGCGATAAGCGGCACCAGGCAGAAAATGGGGCCCAAGGCAAAGCTCAGCAGCAGGGCTAAGGCGTTCCTAAACAGGATAAAGATAAAAACGGCTGGCTGAGCTGTCTCAGCCAGCAGGTCGGCAATGTCCTCAAGGTCAGCAATATCCTGGGAAAGAAGGTCAGGTGGGGTCACCAGACCGGCTAGTATGCCGATACCAAATATAATAGTGGCCACCAGAAGCCATTTTCTATAGCTCATTTTAGCTTAAAAAGTCTAGTGCCCTACTTATTTGGGTAGAAAAGAGGCTATTCTTCCTCCCAGGCACCCTCACCAATAAGGGGAACAAAACGGCAGCCACCCAGATTGTGAACTATATTACGCTTTCTGCGTTTGGTTATCTTATACAAATCCTGGTCATAACGGGAACCGACCGGGATTACCAGCCGGCCGCCAACCCTGAGCTGGTCCAACAGGCTGTCGGGCACTCTGGGGGCGGCCGCGGTAACTATTATGGCGTCATAGGGTGCCTCAGCCGGCCAGCCCAGGGTCTTTGGCCCACATATACGCTGACATTCCCATAACCAAGGCTGTTCAGTACCTTCTGGGCTGACTTGGCCAGTGCCGGCAGCCGCTCCACGGTTATAACCTGCCGGGCCAGCTCAGCCAGAATAGCCGCCTGATAGCCACTGCCGGCGCCCACCTCCAGCACCTTTTCCCGGCCGCTAAGCCCCAATGCCTCGGTCATCAGGGCAATGATAAAGGGCTGGGAAATTGTCTGGCCAAAGCCAATGGGCAGCGGCCTGTCTTCATAGGCAAATTGCCTCATCTCGGGGGCTACAAAGCACTCACGGGGCACCCGCGACATGGCCTCAAGCACCCGCTTATCCCTGATTCCGGGGCTAAGCTGCTTTAATAGCTCGGCTCTGGCTGCGGCAAAGTCCATAACATCTTAATTGCCGGGGCAAGACTAGGCTAAAACCAGGGCCAATACCACCAGAAGGGCCAGCGCTATGCCGCCCAAAATAGCCGCCCGGCGTAACTCAGTCATTATATTGGCTGGCCTACCGGCCACTGGCCTGGGCCTGGTAACTGGCCGGCTCGTCTCAAGAGCCGCCTCCTGAGATAGGGCCACCGGCTCACTGCTCCGGCTAACCGCCGGCGGCTGAGGGGCTACGGCCGCCGGGTGCCGCCCCTTTTTCCTTTTACTCCGGGACAAATGTTTGCCCTGCCGTGCCTTAGCCGACATGATAACCTCCCTACTGGTTTTATCAGCTAACCCGACTACTTGGCCCTGGGGTGGGCTCTCTCATAGGCACGCCGGATATGCTCTGAAGTAAGATGGGTGTAGATCTGGGTGGTCGAGATATTGGCGTGACCCAGCATCTCCTGAACCGCCCTCAGGTCGGCGCCGCCGCTCAGCATATGGGTGGCAAAACTGTGCCTCAGGGTATGAGGGGTAATCGTCTTGCCCAGCCCGGCTTTTTTAGCGTACTCCTTGAGTATCTGCCACAGTCCCTGCCGGGTCAGCCGCTCACCACGGCGGTTAAGGAACAGGGCCCGCTGGGCATCATCACGCACCAGATGCGGGCGGACCTCCGCCAAATACTCAGCCACCACCTGAGCCGCCTGCCGGTAGATGGGGACAATCCGTTCCTTACGCCCCTTACCAAAACAGCGTACGTTCTCCTCACCTATGCTGACATCACCCAGATTTAAGGATACCAGCTCGCTGACCCTCATGCCACTGGCATAAAGCAGCTCCAGCATGGCCCTGTCCCGCTTAGCCTCGGGTTTTGACAGCCTGGCCGGCTGGTCAAGCAGCTGCCTGACCTGGCTCAGTGATATAGCATCTGGTAATGGCTTGCCCACCCTGGGGGAGCTTATGTTCTCGGTCGGATTCTGTTTTATTTTGCCTTCGTCCACCATAAAGGCAAAGAAGGACTTGTCGGCAGCTATCTTGCGTACCTGCGTGGTGACGGCATAGCCCCTCTCCTTGAGATTGAGCATATAATTTAGCATATCCTGACGGCTAAAACCGGCCCACGAGGGCATGACACCACGTTTAGTGGCCTCTTCTTCGGCAAACTCAGCCAGCTGGTTGAGGTCGTTGCCGTAGGCGTCCACAGTGTTCTGGGAAAAGCCCTTCTCCACAGTAAGGTAGCTTAAAAAACTTCTTATGTCATCTCTCACCGGCGGCCTCGCTACTAGATACTTCTTTATGTTATTTTAACATAAAACAAAATAAAGTCCAGCCCGGTTTTAAGCTTTGGCTCTGCCTTAGGCCTGTGTTAAAATAGAGATGATGGCGGCCACATATCTGGACGAGCAAATAAGGCAATTACCGGAGAGCCCCGGTGTTTACCTGATGAAAGACGCCGAGGGCACTATACTCTACATCGGCAAGGCGGCCCGGCTGCGCCAGCGGCTAAGGTCATATTTTGGCCGCTCAACGAAGCTGCCCCAGAAACTTGAGCGCATGGTGAGTCGGGTAAGGGATATTGACTTCTTCATTACCGGCTCAGAAGAGGAGGCCCTAATCCTCGAGCTAAACCTGATAAAGCGACACCGCCCCTATTACAATGTGCGCCTTAAAGACGATAAGAGCTTCCCCTACCTCAAGATAGACACCAGTGAAGACTGGCCCCGGGTTTATATCACCCGGCGCCTTGAGGAGAACGGCGGGCGCTACTTTGGCCCCTTCGCCGATGCCAAATCGGTGCGCCGGGCGCTTAGGGTGATTAAGGAAATCTTCCCCTTTCGCTCCTGCGCCAAGGCCATCAAGGGCCACCTCCCCAGAGCCTGCCTAGAATATGACATCCACCAGTGTTCCGGCCCCTGTATTGCCGCCGTAAGTAGGGAGGAATATACCGAGCTAATAAGGCAGGTAATCCTCTTCCTGGAGGGCAAGCAGGAAAGGGTAATCCAGGAGCTGGAAAACAGGATGAACCAAGCCGCTAAAGACCTGGACTTTGAAAGGGCCGCCCTGCTCAGAGACCAGATTCAGGCAGTAAAAAGGGTTGTTGCCGGGCAGAGAATGGCCACTACGGCCAAGGGCGAGCAGGATGTTATCGCCTTTGCCCAGGAAGAAGACCAGGCCTATGTCCAGGTCTTCTTCATCCGCGGCGGTAAGCTCATCGGCCGCGATAGCTTCACCCTTAAGGGCACCCGCCATGAAGGGCCCCAGCAAATCATGACCAGCTTTTTAAAGCAGTTCTATAACTCGTCGCCCTATATACCTCCCTTAATCCTGCTCCAGCACCCGGTTGAGGATAAGGCCACCATTTTGAACTGGCTTAAGAACAAACGCGGCCGCCCGGTCCAGATTCAGCTGCCCCGCCGGGGCAACAAAAAGAGGCTGGTAGATATTGTCGCCCAGAATGCCCGGCAGGGCCTGGAACAGCTTAAAATCAAGCAGCTAGCGGCCCCGGACATGCTAACAGAGGCCCTGGCCGAGGTAAAAAGGGAGCTCAACCTGCCCCGCCTGCCCAGCCGAATGGAGGGCTACGACATCTCCGACATCCAGGGGACGGCGGCCGTGGGCAGCATGGTCGTCTTTGACCGGGGCCGGCCCAAGCCGGCCCACTACCGACGTTTCAGAATCAAGACGGTAGCCGGCGCCGATGACTACGCCATGCTAAGAGAGGTCATCCGGCGGCGGTTTGGCCGCCTGAAAACAGGTGACGCTTCTACCCGGGATAGCTGGGCAGTTGTGCCCAACCTTGTCCTCATCGATGGCGGCAGGGGGCAGCTAAGCTCGGCACTTGAGGCCATGCATCAAGCCGGTATTAGGTCAGTACCCATTGCCAGCCTGGCCAAGGAGAACGAGGCCATTTTCCGGCCGCACCGGACAAGGCCCATCATCCTGCCGCCCACTTCGCCGGGTCTCAAACTGCTGCAGCGCTTGAGAGACGAGGCCCACCGCTTTGCCCTGGGCTATCACCGGAAAGTTCACAGAAAGCGGGCCCTGACCTCAGCCCTGGATGACATCCCCGGTATCGGGCCCAGGCGCAAAGGCAGCCTGCTCAGGCAGTTCGGTTCCGTCCAGGCCATTCGCGAGGCTGCCGAAGAGGAACTGGCCATCTCCAAGGGTATGAACCCCGGACTGGCCCGGAAAATAAAGGAGTACCTGTAACTAGCCATGCCGGCCAACTTACCACCACAATACCTTGAGGCCGAGATGAGATTCCGCTCGGCTAAAAGCCCGATGGCCAAGATAGCCGCCCTGGAAGAGATGCTGGCCATCATGCCCAAGCACAAGGGGACCGACCACCTCCGGGCCGAGCTAAGAAGCCGGATAGCCAAGCTGAGCCAGCTGGCCGCCAAGAAGTCGGGTGCCCAGCGGGCATCAATGCTAATTGACAGGGAGGGTGCTGCTCAGTTAGCCGTAGTCGGTCTGCCCAACTCGGGTAAGTCCCAGCTTCTGGCCAGGATTACCAACGCCTCTCCGACCGTCGCTGAGTACCCGTTTACCACCACCAGTGCCACCCCGGGGATGATGCCCTTTAAGGATATCAAGATACAGCTAATTGATACCCCACCCCTGGTTCCCCAGGCCATCCAGTGGTGGCTGCCCAGTATGCTGCGGCGGGCTGATGCCCTGCTGGTGATAGTGGACTTAGGTAATGAGCCTCTGTCACAGATGGTTGCCATCAGGGAGCAACTCAAGAAAATGAGGATAGCAATTGGTGAGACCGGGGCTCAGGAAGAGGCCGAGGTCGTCTTGTGGCCCAAGAAGGTGCTAATCATCGGTAACAAGCGGGACCTGGATAGGGATGGCCAGAACTACCAGGCCCTGATGGATAGCTATCAAGAGCAGTTGCCGGTGACGGCTATTTCAGCTAAAGAAGGCCACGGATTGGAAGAACTAAAACTTAAAATCTACCAGATGCTTGATATTATCCGGGTCTACACCAAGACCCCGGGGCAGAAACCAGACCTCACCGACCCGGTAGTCCTCAAAAGGGGCTCAACGCTGGATGATGCCGCCGCCTCTGTCCACAAGGATTTCGCCGCCAAGTTAAAATATGCCCGCATCTGGGGCTCGGGCAAGCACGACGGCGTTATGGCCAAAAGAGACCACGTCCTTGAGGACGGTGATATAATAGAGTTGCATCTATAAGGAAAGGAGAAAACCGATATGAGAGTACAGATTCTTTCATCACAGCATCCCGGCGATATGTCAGGCTGGCTTAAGGAGAAATCCCAGTCCCTGCTGGAAAAAGTCACCCTGCTATATGATGATTTACGCAAAAGGGATGATTTGCCTGAAGGTCTGATGAATGACCTTGAATCCTATCTTTATCTCGTATTTGAGAACTCGACCAAGATTCTATCCTTTGCCAGCGGTGCTGAGTGGCAGGCCCGGGATAGAGACACAATCATTGAGCAGGGCACATCTGGTCTGGAAGAGGTATTAGTCAAATACGGGTTGCTGGACGAAACCAGCGAGGACAAGAGAACACGGAAAATACAGGCCTTCGTTAAAAAATTCAAGGTCCTTGTCCACGAGCCAGGCCACATCGCCAGAACACGCATCCACGAAATGCTGGTCAAGGAAGGCTTTGAAGACCCTACCACTAACGAGATTTCCGGCCTGATTGAAAAGGTAACCATGGGCGAGTTGCCCTGGGAAGAATTCGTTAACCTGGCGACAGACCTGATTAGGCGAATGGAAGCTAATACCTAGAGCAAAAACCCGTTAATGGCCGCCGCCAAGCTAAAATATACCCACCTCTGGGGCTCGGGAAGCACGATTGCGTCATGGCCAAGAGAGACCACATCCTTCAAGATGGCGATATAATAGAGCTGCGCATCTAGTGGACAGATTGAGCTTATCAACTATTAACCAAAGAAAGGGAGGTAATCCAGTTGGCTAAAGTCATCGTTGTTTATGAATCAAAGCATGGCAATACCAAGCTTGTGGCCGACAAAATAATTGAGGGAATGAGAGAAGTCTCGGGAATAGAAACAGCCCTTAGTGAACTTAAAGAAGTTGACCTCGACCGGCTCACCGAGTATGACGCCATTCTAGTGGGTTCTCCCAATCATTGGGGTAGAGCAACCAGGAATACCAGGGTATTTATCGATGAGCTTGGTAATCTCAACTTAAAGGGAAAACTGGCCACTGTTTTTGATACATGTTTCAGCTCAGACTTTGAAAAAGCAGTGAAGAAAATGGAGAAGCAAATCAGCGAAAAGGTTACCGGATTGAAACTGGTGGCTCCCGGTTTATCAATCAGGGTTAAAGGGATAAAAGGCCCAATTATAGAAGGAGAACTGCCTAAATGCAAGGAGTTTGGTGCCAAGATTGCTGCCCAGATAAAGTGATTAATTTGGTTGCATAATAGGGAGCGATATTGATAAATCGAGGTACTGTATATGGAAATCAGCCAAAAAGAAGTGCAAAAGCTTATTGAAAGTCAAACAGTCGAGTACAAGAAGTCATTGAGCTTAATGAAAGAGGCTTTAGAAGCTCTGTGTGGAATGATAAACTCCGACATCGCTACGGGATCAGTTTTATTCGGAGTGTCATTAGATGGTGGCATTAGTGGAATAGAACCAGGCAACTTGGATTCTGCTCAAAGGACACTTGCCCAACACATCAGACAGAAATTTGATCCACCAATAATTTGCATAATTGCAGTTCTTGAATGCAAGGACAGGCACTTAATTCAGCTAAAAGCTGACAGGGCACCAGGAGTCGCATACCATGAATACGGTGGTAGAGCTTACATTAGAGAAGGATCGACGACGCGACAATTATCTTATCAAGAGAAGCAGCATCTATTTAGGAAACGGAACAGAGACCAGCATAATGGCCCTTGGAAGTGCGATCGCTGTGGATCATTTGTTGGTATGCTGTCCAGTATCGTATTTACAGACCAAGGAATAAAGAAAACCTATGATTGCGATTGTGGGGGTGAGTTTTGGCCTGCCACCTAGGGAATAACTCCTACAATAGAAACCTCTCAATGGCTGCCGCCAGGCCGCTGTGGTCAACATCGTGGGTAATGTAATCAGCCACTTTTTTGACCTCATCGGGGGCATTGCCCATAGCCACCGCCAGACCGGCCGCTGATAAAAGCGGGATGTCATTGGCACCATCGCCTATAGCCATAACCTCACTCAGCCTCACTCCAAGGTGTGACGCCAGTGCCTTTAAGGCCTTGCCCTTGGATACCTCAGGGTCAACGACATTAATAAACTCAACATCGGGATAAGCCGGCGTCCTGGCTACGGAGAAGCCAAGACTCTTTCTAAACCTCTGCTCTAATCTCCTGGCCTTGGCCTTCTCCTCAGCAGAATGCACCACCAACTCCGCCTTGATAATCCTCTCGTGCCGCAGACGGCCGAAGTCCACCAGCTTAGGCTCCAGGCCAAAGAACCGGTGGTGGATGTCGGCCGACCATGTTTCCCGCTCAATAAAGTAGCCGCCGGCTGTATAAAGCTCAAGATAGATGTCATTTTCGTGGGCAAAGTCAACCAGCTGCCTGACGACAGCCTTTTTTAGGGGCCGGGCATAAACCTCACTATCCCCAGCTATACCCGACACCAGAGCGCCGTCAAAGAATATATGGCAGCCGTTAAGTGATAGCTGATTGATAACTCCTAGGCAGGCCTTAACCACCCGCCCGGTAGAAAGAGAAACGTGTATCCCCAAGCGTCTCGCCTGGGCCAGGGCTTCCTTGTCCTGGGCCGAAATGACCCCTTTTCTATCCAGCAGTGTGCCGTCAACATCAACTACCAGAAGCCTGTATTTTTTATTTATCAATTTCGTCCTTCAAGAAACCTGAGCGCCAAGATACAAGATAACCAATGAGCGTTTTGGCATTTTTTACGGCAAAGGCTTCCATATCATCCAAAGATATTTCCAAACCCTAAACCACATTCTACCATCGAATACACCCCCTTGCCATACATCTGACCCATACCGGGGGTTTAAGGGGCGAAGCCCCTTCTAACACCAACTTCCCCCTCTTCTGTGAAGGAGTGGGGGATTATGGGGGTGAGGTAGCTAGCGGCTAGCCGCCGTTCTTGACCACAAAGT
>JAUXAE010000100.1 GCA_030620035.1 Dehalococcoidales bacterium | reverse complement strand
CGCCGCCGCCCTGAAGCAGGTCCAGGAGATAGGCCTTGGCGTCCTCGGGCAGGTTCCAGACCGCGCCGGGCCTGACGGCGATGTCCTCAGATTCCTCTATGTTTTCCAGGACGGCAATGGGGTTGCCCGAAAGCTCCAGTATCCGTGAAAGCTGGCTCATGGCCCGGTTCAGCTCCCGCTGCGGCTCCATAAGCTGGGCTAGGTCCGAGATGCCCCAGAACTTCTTGGGCTCCCTCAGGTTCGGGTAGATAACAAAGGGGATGAAGCCGTAGGGATTGGCCTTCTTCTCCAGGCGGCTATCATCGAGCCAAAGCTCAAATTCCTGGGCTGTCCACATCTCTAGTAAGCTGGCCGTCCTGCCCTTGGGCCTTACCTGGTACATCATCTCTACCTCGTCTGAGGTCAGGCTGTACCTGGAGGCTACCCGCCACAGCCTTGAGGTGTCATCACCCAGCCACCAGGCGTAGATGCCCTGAATATCAGGGGCGGTCACCCGGACACTTCTGGCTTCAGCATCCCAGGTAACCTTAAAGCAGGCATCACCCAGGATGGCACAGTCAACCTCGGTTTCAAAGTCAAGCTGCTCCAGGCTGTTTTCCTGATATACCTGCTCCAGGGCGGCCTGGGCCTTCCTGGCCTTGGCTCCGGCCTCAGCCGAATCCTCAGCCGCCTCAACAGTAAAGTGAATGCCGGGCATGAGATACGAAGCAACCTTGTCAATAACTACCTTGGTGTAGTTGAAGGTGAGGTGTTTCTCACCTCGGCTGCGGTTTACCGGCCACTGGCGGCCGTGGTAGAAATCAAGCAGCTCTTTATAGCCTCTCAGCCTGTCCAGGTCTCTCCGGTTCAACTGGGCCGGGGTAAAGCCATCATTCATTGCTGTCCTCCGTTTCTTCCGGGTAGGGGGGCCGGGCTGGTTAGGGACTTCTTTAAGGCCCTCTGGACGGTGCGCTGGCTGATGCTGAACATCAGGGCCAGCTCCTTTACTTCCTTACCCTTCTTAAACAGCCTTATCATCTCTTTATCCCGCTCTCTTTTGAGCCACTGCTGTCGGCCCCTGGGTTCATCATAAATGCATATCGGCAGCCGGCAGTTGAGACAGGACTCACCAAGTTCACAGCCCTCGTCCTGGTAGCGGCAGTACTCCGGTGGCAAATCTAGTTCGGCAAAAAAACTTGGCTCAGGCGGCATAGTTATAATCCCCGAAGTTGTTGATGACAGAATAGCACAAATGTTCTAATAAGGTCAACAGGATTTTGTCGTTTTTTGTTGTCTTATCTCTTCAGAAAATCCTAACCTTTGGGCCCTCTTTTCGTTATAAATTATGGATTCATTGATTTGGCTTGACAAAGAGGGCCGGCTGGGTTATAATATTGCTTTAATAAAGTAATACCTTCTTTAGTCGTGTTATGGCACCTTTTAATAACTATATTAATGTCCTTGAGGCCAGCCGGCGTCTCAAGATTCATCCTGAGACGGTAAAACGCCTGTGCCGGCAGGGGGACCTACCGGCGGTAAAGTTCCATAATACCTGGCTGATTTCAAAGGACGACCTTGACCAGTTTGCCGGCACCTATATCCCTAGACGCGGCGCCCGAAAAAGGCTAATATAAGAAAAAATTTATGGGGAGGCATCTTGATGAAACACAAGCTTATTTTCCGCATCCTGGCTGTGGCCCTAACCCTTTCCCTGCTGGTTCTGGCCCTGCCCCTGTCGCCGGTGGCGGCGGCGACTTTAACATTAACCCCAACCTCCGGTTCCGCCGGTACTGTGGTTAGCGTGGTCGGCGCAGGTTTACCTATTGCGGATGGGCAACCTGCCTATATATTCTTTGGTACTACATATCGGAATTCGGCGCTAGTTACGAGCGGAGTTATCAGTACCTCTATTACAGTGCCCAGTGGTGCCGCTCCCGGGCTCAATTATGTTACCGTGCAGAGTACCTCACCGATATGGAATCCGACCTACCAGGTAGCCCTTGCCTTTTTCACCGTTACCGGGATAACCCTCACCCCCACCTTAGGGCAGGTCGGTGATACGGTGACCATTGTCGGCTCCGGCTTTACCGGCAGCCAGGTGGTAACGGTTACCTTTGATGCCGTCGCCGTGGCCACTACACCGGCCTCGGTTATTACCAATATACTGGGCAGCTTCTCGGCCACCTTTACCGTCCCCGAGGGTGCTAAGGGCAGCCATACCGTAAGGGCTCAGACCCTCTTGGAGTCGGCTACGGCCACATACACCATCTCACCCAAGCTCACCGTTACCCCGGTGACCGGTGGTGTTGGCGACCAGGTTACCGTCAGCGGCACCGGCTTTGCCGCCAGCCAGGTGGTAACCGTTACCTTTGATGCCGTCGCCGTTACCACTACACCGGCCACGGTGACCACCAATACCAGCGGTAGCTTTACGGCTACTTTTACCATTCCGGCCAGCTCCCGCGGGGCGCATACGGTTAAGGCCCAGGATACCAGCCTTAATGCGGCCACGGCCATCTTTACCGTGGGGCCGAAGATAGTCTTAAGCCCGACAACAGGCCCGGCCGGTATTACGGTGACCATTGTTGGCTCCGGCTTTGGCGCCAGCCAGCCGGTAACCATCACCTACGGTACCACCGCCGTTACCACCACTCCGGCCACGGTTACCACCAATACCAGTGGTGGCTTCAGCTGTAGTTTCACCGCCCCCGCCGGTCAGGCAGCCACCTTTACCGTGTCCGCCAGTGATGGCATCTACACGGCCACGGCTAGTTTTGTGGCCACATTCAGCGCCACCATCAGCGAGCAGACCAATGCCAGCGACCCCGGTCATGTCGGCATGGAGCTTACCATAGAAGGCACCGGCTTCCTTCCCGACACCACCGTTACCGTTACCTATGCCACGGACCCGGTTACACTGGCTACCATCACCACTGATACCAGCGGCGATTTCTCGGTTGATATCACCATTCCAGCCAGTGATGGCGGCGTCCACACCATAACCGTTAGCGACGGCACCAATATCAGGCAGTTTAGCTTCTTTATGGAGCAGGAGGCACCATCAGCGCCAACACTGCTGCTGCCGGAGGCGGGTACCAAGGCGGGGAGGGAGACGGTCTTTGACTGGCAGGATGTTACCGACGACAGTGGTGTCATCTATGTCCTGCAGATTGGCTTGGCTTCCGATTTCTCGGTCCTGGTAATGCCCGAGAAGGAGGTGACCACCTCAGGATATACCCTCACCGAGCTAGAGAAACTGGCCTCGGTGAGCAAGGATACCCCCTACTACTGGCGGGTGAAGGCTATAGATGGCACTTCCAATGAGGGCGACTGGTCGAGCACCGGGACGTTCTATGTTGGCTTCTCCCTGGATTTTGACAACTGGGTCTGGTATGTCCTTGGCGGGGTTGGCGGCCTGCTTCTTCTGGCCCTCGGCTTCTGGCTGGGCCGGAGGAGCGTTACCTACTAAAAGACGCGACATAACCGGCCGTAACCTGGCATTAACAGAAGAGCCCCCGAAATTGGGGGCTCTTTCTTATGGCTTTAGGTACAATCATCGCAAAGACGAGAAGCCTATGTTTTTGACGGTTTTGGATAAGATTTAACAGGCGTACCCACCTTCTTTAGTGCGGATATAAAATCCTTCTTTGGTAGAGATAGTTTCTTAATGTCTTCGTCTTTTACTCTTGCCACTTTTCTTTTCCAGTACATATCTATATGGTATGTCAATAACGGCGTATGCATTACCCCGCATAACCCCAAATTGCCCCCTGTGTCTACTTGTTCTACTATTAACCCTAATATTCGTGATGTTCTCAGCTTCTATCGTAATCTTTTCCCCAGCAAGGGCATCACCTAATTTGTCAAATACTCTCGTCAAGGGCAATCTCTCCATCTGCCTTTAGTTCGTCACATATCTCCACGACAGTTCGTAGACCTATCCCCAATCTTTCCACAATGTCTGAATAATATAGTGTGTCCCCACTACGAAAGATGTCTCTTATCTCCTCTTTT
>JAUXAE010000064.1 GCA_030620035.1 Dehalococcoidales bacterium | reverse complement strand
CAATCGGTAGTAACTTTCTTTAAATCTTGACTGATTTGAAGTAAAGGTTGTTTTCTAACTCTATCCGTTCGATTAGGATTAACTACAATAACATTCTTGCCGAGTTTAGAGGTAACGATTTTTATTGCCCAGGCAAGGTCTGAATCATTAGATACAACAATGGCATCGTCAAAATCTTTGACAAAACAATCATAGAGCAGGTCAGTTGCCAAATTAACGTCTGACCCCTTTTCCTCTGACCTTTGAACTTGGACATTCTGTGGCGGTTTGTTGTATTTATTATTGATGTATGCTAATGGGAATTGAGGCATACGTCTAGGCCAACGAACAAAACGGCCTTTTATTATTTCAAGATGAGGAATCGTTTCCAATGCACGCCAATAGTAGTCTTGTCTTGTTGGTGCATTAGGGTCATGCCTAGATGCCTTTACACGAGCTGAGAAATACTTTATCTTGCTAATGTTCTTCTTGGGGAAAAGATTCTGGCAGAAAGTTGCCAAGTCTAACCATTTATAGGGTGTATCTTTTACTGCACCGTAACATAGGTTAAATCCATCAACATAGACGTTGGTTTTCAAGGTTTTACCAAACAGTTTACACATATACGTAGGGCATCCTAAATAGGATGCCCTCGCGCCCTGTGGCCAGAAGCCTCAGGGGTAATAACTAATATAAACATACCATACTAATAGCGATTTGTCAAGCTATTTCCCCTATTATTTGTAAAATTCGGATTATTATAAGCATATATATTATTATACCGTAAAAATATGAGCCAAGAGGATTCTGAGACCGATACCTATTAGAATTATGCCACCGATAGCTTCAGCCCTTCTCCCGATTAGCTTGCCTGCCTTTCTCCCCAACAGAAAACCAATCGCCGTGGCCATAAAGGCAACGACTCCAATAGTTGAACCAGCCAGCACGATATTTACCTCCAGAAAGGCAAGGCTTAATCCGACTGCCAGGGCATCTATACTTGTTGCTACCGCCAAAGTCAGAAGGACAATTCCTTTTGTAATGTCGGTACCGGCGGCACGGCCGTCTTTTGAACGAAGCGACTCCCAAATCATTCTACTGCCTATAACCGCCAGTAAAACAAAAGCCACCCAGTGGTCATACCCTGCTACCAAGTCTACAACTGTTCGTCCCGCTAACCATCCCAGGAACGGCATCAGGGCCTGAAATATTCCAAAGGTTAAGGAGGCACGGAATACTTGGAGGAAGGAAAGGGTTCTCATAGAAATGCTGCCACTGAGGGCTACGGCAAAACAATCTGCGGACAGACCAATAGCTATGACCAGAACAGCGAGAAAATCTAAACTATCCACTGCTTAAGTATGCCATAGTAACGCAAAGCTCTCAAAGTAGTCCAGTGTAATAAAAGTAGCATTCCATTTTCCCTTGTTTGCCTTGCCCCATTATGTTATCATTAAGTCAAGGCGAATATGACCACAGAGAAAGAGAAGGCACTGGAACTGGCCTGCGAGCGGATTGAAAAGCAGTTCGGTAAAGGCTCCATTATGAAGCTGGGAGAGGCTGCTAGAAGGTCGGCAGTCGAGGTTATCCCCTGCGGCTCGCTGGCACTGGACCTGGCCTTAGGTGTCGGCGGCATCCCTAGAGGGCGGATTACCGAGATATTTGGCCCTGAGGGCTCGGGGAAGACAACCCTGGGCCAGCATATCATCGCCCAGGCCCAAAAACAGGGGGGCATCACCTCCTATATTGATGTTGAGCATGCCCTTGACCCTTCTTATGCCGCCCGTTGCGGTGTCAACCTTGATGACCTCTTAATATCCCAGCCCGATACCGGCGAGGAGGCCCTTGAGATTACCGAAGCCCTGGTCAGGAGCGGCGCTGTTGATGTCATTGTCATTGATAGCGTGGCCGCCCTGGTGCCCCGGGCCGAGATTGAGGGTGAGATGGGCGATGCCCATATTGGCCTACAGGCCCGCCTGATGTCGCAAGCTCTAAGAAAGCTGGCCGCGGCCATCGGCCGCTCCGGGACGGCGGTGGTATTCATCAACCAGCTCAGGGAGAAGGTAGGTATTATCTTCGGCAACCCAGAGGTGACGCCGGGCGGCCGGGCCCTGAAGTTCTACAGCTCGCTGAGAATAGACCTGAGGCGGATTGAGACCATCAAACAGGGAAATGTGGCCGTGGGCAACCGGGTCAGGGCCAAGGTGGTCAAGAACAAGGTGGCCCCACCATTCAGAAGCGCCGAGTTTGACATCATGTTTGACTCAGGGATAAGCCGAGAGGGCAATATTATTGACCTGGGAACCGGCCTGGAGTTGGTAAAGAAATCCGGTGCCTTTTTCTCCTATGGTGACATTCGCCTGGGGCAGGGTAGAGAGAGTGCCAAGCAGTACCTGAAGCAAAATCCTGAGCTGGCTCAGGAGATTGAAGAGCAGGTCAGGGCCTCGGCGGTCACCACCTATAGGGCTTTAGACAACAACTAATACTTCCCAAACTGATAGTTATAGATATAGGCGTGACAGGGCTGAGGCAGCTGCCTTAAGCCCTATTTGTTTAAAGGGGGTAGAGAAAACAGTGGCCAGGATTACGGCCCTCCGCATTAGCCCGGGCCGCCGTAAGCGGATCAAGATATCACTGGAGGACCGGCCGGCTTTTAGCCTTGAGGCCGAGGTAGTGGTCCAGGAGGGTCTAAGGACGGGACAGGAACTATCCCAGGGCCAGATTGAGGCCCTTAAGCGTCAAGGCCAGTTCCAGCGCTGCCTCAATGTCGCCGGCCACTACCTCAGCTACCGACCGCGCAGCGAGTCCGAGCTCAGGCAGCGACTTATAAGGCGCGGCTTTGCCGCTGATGACGTGGCCACCGTGCTGGCCAAGCTAAAGGGGCAGGGGCTGGTGGATGATACCGCCTTTGCCCAGTTCTGGAAGGATAACCGCCAGCAATTTTCCCCGCGCAGCCAGTGGCTAACCCGACGGGAGCTTAGGCAAAAGGGGGTTTCAGACGACATCATTGACCAGGTATTAAGCACCCTAGATGATGGCGACAGTGCCTACCGGGCCGCCCGGGCTAGGGCCGGCCGCCTGTCCCTATCTGATAAGCAGGAATTTGGCCGCCGCCTTGGTGGCTACCTCAGGCGGCGCGGCTTCGGCTATGGGGTAATCAGGCAAGTGGTAGACCGGCTGTGGCAGGAACTGGGTAGAGACAAGAACAGCGATTTACCTTGACACTAAATTGGCAAAGTAAGTAGTATTAGCTGTCTTTTCGTCTACCCCCATAGATAACTAAGAAGGGGGTTAAAATGGAAACGGAAATCTTTAATTTACCGGTAATATTGGCCATCTTCTTCAGCTTCATTATCGGGGCCATCTTTGGTGGTATGGTCATCTTCATCACTAGAGGTGCGCTGGTCAACCGTCAGCTCAGTGTGGCCCAGAAGAGGGCCACCAAAACACTGGCCGAGGCCAATCTTGAGGCTAAAGATGTCCTCCATGAGGCCAAACTGGAGGCCGACAAAACCAGGGCAGCCTATGGGGCCGAAATCCGGGAACGGCGCGCCGAACTGCAGCGCCAGGAGAACCGGGTGTCACAAAAGGTGGAGACACTGGAGCACAAGCTGGAAAACCTGGATAACCGGGAACGCGGTCTGACCAACAAGGAAAAGGAGATGGAGTCAACCCGGGCCCACCTTGAGGAAATTAAGGGCCGCCAGTTAAAGCAACTGGAGCTTATCTCCAATATGTCCAGTGAACAGGCCAGCCAAAGCCTGCTTGAGATGATGGAGAGAGAGATGCAGGAAGAAAGCTCACGGCGACTGCGGGAGTGGGAGGCCAAGATAAAGGAGGAGGCCAATGAGAGAGCCCGGGACATCCTGGCCCAGGCCATTCAGCGTAGTGCCTCTGAGATTGTCTCTGAGACCACGGTCAGTGTCGTCCCGCTGCCCAGTGATGAGATGAAGGGGCGACTTATCGGCCGCGAGGGTCGTAATATCAGGGCGCTGGAGCAGGCCACCGGTGTTGACCTGATTATTGACGACACCCCTGAGGCGGTGACCCTGTCCAGCTTTGACCCGGTGCGGCGAGAGATTGCCCGCCAGGCGCTAAACCGGCTTATCCTTGACGGTCGTATCCATCCGGCCCGGATTGAGGAGGTGGTGACCAAGGCCAAGGAGGAGGTTGAGGCCACCATCCAGAGTGCCGGCGAGCAGGCGGCCTATCAGGTTGGTGTTCACGGGCTACGCCCGGAGCTGATAAAGATACTGGGTCGGCTAAAATACCGCACCAGCTACGGCCAGAGCGTGCTTCAACACAGCATTGAGGTGGCCTATCTGGCCGGCATGATCGCCGCCGAGCTGGGGGTCAATGTTGCCCTGGCCAAGAAGACCGGACTGCTGCACGACATCGGTAAGGCCATGGACCGCGAGGTCGAGGGCACCCACACCAGCATCGGCACCGACCTGGTCAAGCAATGGGATAAATCCCCTGAGGTGGTTAAGGGCGTCGCCGAACACCACCTGGATACGCCTGATGTCAGCATCTGGGGCTTTATCATCTCAGCGGCTGATGCCATCTCAAGTGCCCGGCCCGGCGCCCGGCGCGAATCCCTGGAGAGCTACCTAAAGCGCCTGAAGGCACTGGAGGACATCGCCGATAGTTTCAAGGGGGTGGAGAAGTCCTATGCCATTCAGGCCGGCCGTGAAATCCGCATCCTGGTCAAACCTGAGGAGATTGATGACCTAGGGGCCATGAGGCTGGCCCGAGACATCGTTAAGAAGATAGAGGAGGGTCTGGCCTATCCCGGTCAGATAAAGGTTACTGTACTCAGGGAGACCCGGGCTGTAGACTATGCTAAGTAGGAGGATAACAACGGAAGGGGCCAGGCTTTAGGTTTGCCGCCTTTTCTTAAATCACGGTGTTAGTTTTAGCTATTGGAGATATCATCGGCAAACCGGGTAGGCGAGCCGTCACCGAGCTGGTCCCGGGCTTAAGACGGCAGTACCAGACGAACCTGGTTATGGCCAACGCCGAAAACACCGCCGGCGGTTTGGGCCTAACCCTGACTACAGCCAGGGAGCTGCTGGGTGCCGGCGTTGATGTACTGACCTCGGGTAACCATATCTGGGCCCAGAAGGAGATTATCCCCTACCTTGATAGCAAAATGCCCATCCTGCGCCCACTAAACTACCCGCCGGGCGTCCCTGGCCGGGGCTATCTCATCACCGGTCAGGCGATGGTGGTCAATCTGATGGGCCGGACCTTCATGGGTGATATTGATTGCCCGTTCAGGGCTATGGATGCCTTACTGGCTGAGTTAGGGCCGGTGCCACCGGTTATTATTGTTGACCTACATGCCGAGGCAACCTCGGAGAAGATGGCCCTGGCCAGATACCTGGACGGCCGGGTCAGCGCTGTGCTGGGTACGCACACCCATGTGGCCACCAGCGATGCCCAGATTCTAGCCAAAGGCACCGCCTATGTTACCGACATCGGCATGACCGGGCCCATAGATTCGGTTATCGGTGATGACACCGAAGCAGTAATTCAGCGCTTCCTAACGGCTATACCTTATCGTCTGCCGGTGGGCAAGGGCCCAGTGATGTTCAACGCCGTGCTGGTTGAGATAGATGACACCAGCGGCCGGGCATTAAGCATTGAGAGAATCTATAGAGAGGTGGCCTAACTTGTCCCAGGTAGACCTGCACCTGCATACCACGGCCTCTGATGGCGTCTTCAGCCCGGAAGATATTGTCGCCAAGGCGGCCAGGCTGGGGCTTGGGATTATTGCCATCTGCGACCATGACACGGTAAATGGCATCAGCCGGGCACTGGCCGCGGCCAAGGCCTTTACCGGCCTAAGGGTAATACCCGGCGTTGAGGTCAGCACCGATTTCCCGGCCGGTGAGGTCCACGTGCTGGGCTATTTCATAGACCATACCAACAAGGAGCTTGGGGCCACCCTCAAGAGAATGCGCCAGACACGGCGTGAGCGGGCCCAGGGGATGATTGCCAAACTGGACAAGCTGGGTATCCACATTGACTGGTCCAGGGTCCAGGAGATAGCCGGCAGCGGCTCCATCGGCCGGCCTCATATTGCCCAGGCCATGCTGGAGAAGGGCTATATTAACTCAATTGGTGACGCCTTTTATAGGTACATCAGTAAAGGCGGGCCGGCCTATGTTGAGCGGATAAAGATGACCCCAGAAGAGGCGGTTAAACTAATCTTAAGAAGCGGTGGCCTGCCGGTGCTGGCCCACCCGCTGACTATGGATGACCCTGAGGCGGTGACTACCAGGCTTAAGGCAGTCGGTCTGATAGGTATTGAGGCCTACTACGGTGAATTTAACGCCGAGCAGGTTAGCTACTTGGTCAAAATGGCCCATGGGCACAATCTTATTGTTACCGGCGGCAGCGACTACCACGGTCTGGATGATGCCAGAGAGACGATGATTGGCGGTGCCCAGGTGCCCCTTGAAGCGGCCCAAAAACTCATCGCCCTGGCCGAGCGGCCAGCATCCAAAGCGACCAGCAGTATTTTGAGGAGTAGCCATG
>JAUXAE010000030.1 GCA_030620035.1 Dehalococcoidales bacterium | reverse complement strand
TTGGCTATCAGCGGGCGGGAAAGGGCCGTGGCCAGGGGATACTGTCCCTCGTAGATGGCATCTGCCTGAAGGGCCGGCCAGATAAAATGGCCGACAAACAGCTCCTTGGCGTCCTTGACCAGCGCCTTTAGGGCACCTACTTTTAGGGCCTTGTCACTGGTGGCCGGGAAATCAGGCTCGTTGCCGACATCAATGGTCAGGGCGATAACATCCAGGTTGCATTTCTCCTTGAGCCACTTGATGGCCACTGATGTATCCAGGCCGCCGCTATAGGCCAGTACTACTTTATCCGCCATTGTTTAACCTTCCTTGGGCTAATTATCTAACAACCTGGCTATTTAGTCCAGTCTATACCATACCTGGCTAAAGGCCAATCACTGCTTGAGACCGAAATGGCTATCTAGGAACTCTATAATCCTGGAGTTAACCCCGTGATACTGCCAGCTATAATCATGCCCCGGGGCTTCTAAATGGAGTAGTATGCGACCTGGATATCCGGGGGACAAACCAAAGAGGGCCTCCAGGTTGGCGCGGATTATGGCAAAGAAGTCCCCTTGACTGAATGAATCTGGGACTACCCCGTTGCTTCTTAGTACCAGCAACCTGCCTGACGAGGTGGCACTGTTCCAAAAAGGGGGGCCGGTAATAATGCTGTAAACCTGCCCGTTATCCTTCAGCAGTCTCATCACCTTATCACAGATAATGGTGCCGTTGCTTTCACCGGTCAGGATAACCTTGATGTCTGGTAGGTGCCGGGTCAGGAAATCCACCCTAAGGGCCAATTCCTCGGGTTTTGATGGATAGAAGCTCAGAGCGGCCAGAATCTCACAGAGGTATCCCTGTATCCCGTAGGCCGCCCGGTGGTAGTTTAGTAGTAGTGAGCTGTGGCCCAGGCTGTCCAGCTCGGCCTTGATGCCGTAAACAATGCTCGGCCAGCCTGAAGAATCCTCCAGGGTGGTCCACCCCCAGCCCCCGGTATTGAAGATGATAATAAAGTCCTTATCCTTGGCCGCTAGGTAGGTAGCCAGTAGCTGATTTACAAATTTATCACACTTCTCCGGGTGGTTCCCAAAGATTTGGCGAGCCAAATCTTTGGCTTCCTCAATCATAGACTGGGGCACCGCCGAAAAATCCTGGATTGTTAGAGGGATTTCCCCATTGCCAATCAGGCTGATTGTTGCCGGCATCACCGATGAAGGTGCCAGCAGGACAATGGCCAGCGACAGGGTTACGGTTAGTGTCATGCCTATCTTGACCTTGCCAGTGTCACTAGCCATGTGGTAGCTCACCTTATTTACATCGGTCTTGGAACGGTAGCCAGTACCTTATCCAAAACGCCCAGCGCCTCGGCAGCATCACCTCTGGTGATAGTAAGCGGTGGCATAAAACGCAGGGCATTAGGCTTGACATCGTTGACCAGGAGTCCGGCCTCAAGGCAGGCCATTTTTAGTGACCCGGCGATATCGCGGTCAAACTCCAGGGCCAGAAGCAGCCCCCGCCCCCGAACATCGGTGATGAACCGGTATTTCTGCGCTAGGTTTCTTAGCCCCTTAGTAAAATACTGCCCCACTCTCCGGGCGTTATCGGCAATGTCGTGCTCAATAATAAATTTTAGGGTGGCGTAACCGGCGGCGCAGGCTATCGGGTTGCCCCCGAAGGTTGAGCCGTGCTCCCCGGGGGTAAAAACGGAGACCCTGTCCTTGGCCATTATGGCCCCAATGGCCAGGCCGCTGGCCAGTCCCTTGGCCAGGGTCATGATATCGGGTTCAATGCCGTGCTGCTGGTAGGCAAAGAGTGTCCCGGTGCGGCCCAGGCCAGTCTGGATTTCGTCCAGAATGAGCAGAATACCCGACTGGTCGCACCATGCCCGCACCCTTTTTAGGTAACCATCGTCGGGCACATTGACGCCGCCCTCCCCCTGAAGTGGCTCCAGCATCACGGCGCAGGTCTTATCAGTGGTGGCCGCCCTTATGGCCTCAATACTATTGTAGGCGACATTGACAAAGCCGGAGGGCAGGGGGGTATATGGCTCTTGGTGCTTGGGCTGGCCGCTGGCCGATACCATGGCCAGAGTGCGTCCGTGAAAGGAACCGGTGGTGGTGATGACCTCGTAGGCCCCGCCTAGGTGCTTCTTGCCGTAGCGGCGGGCCAGCTTGACGGCGCCCTCGGTGGCCTCGGTACCGCTGTTACTGAAAAAGACCTTATCCAGGCAGCTATTCTGGACCAAAAGCTGGGCCAGATGAATCTGGGGGATGGTGTAGTAGTGATTTGAGGTCTGGATGAGGGTCTCAACCTGCTCCTTGACGGCGTTAACTACCGCCGGGTGGCAGTGCCCCAGGCTGTTGACCGCCCAGCCGGCAACAAAGTCCAGGTACTGCCGGCCGGCTTCATCCCATACCCGGGCCCCCTGCCCCCTAACCAGGGTCAGCGGTACCCGCTCTACGGTGTGCATAAAGTATTTGTGCTCCAGCTCCTGCCAGTGGTTCAATTTCGTTTCCTAATGAGCCTTCTTTATTGTTGTGCCGCAGCCGCCGGCCTCTATCTCTTTGAGCAGGATGTGAGGCTGGTTGCCGTCTATGATACAGGCAGTGGCCCCGCCGGACAAGGCCCTGAGGCAGGCCCTGATCTTGGGCACCATGCCCCCTGAGGCCACCCCTGAGGCCAGCAGGGCCTCGGCCTCATCCGGTGACAGGCTGGTCAGCAGTTTGCCCGACCTATCACCAATACCGGCCACATCAGTCAAGAAGATAAGCCTCTCGGCGCCGATGGCGGCCGCGATTTCACCGGCGGCCGGGTCGCCGTTAATATTTAGCAGGCGCGGTGCCGTCTCTAGCCTATTATAGACATGCAGGCTCACCGGGGCCACTACCGGGATGAGGCCTGCCTTAAGCAGGGCCACCAGTGGCGCCGGGTTTACCCTGACGACGTTACCCATATAACCCATTTCTTTATTCCTGATTCTGCCCTGGATGAGACCGCCGTCGGCACCACTGATGCCGACCGCCTGTCCCCCGGCGGCCATGATGGCGGCTACAATCTCCTTGTTGACCAGCCCGGCCAGTACCGCCGTGACCACCTCAAGGGTTGCCTCATCGGTGATGCGCTCACCGTGGACAAATCTGGTCGGGATGCCCAGTTTGGTAAGCCACTGGGTAACAATGTTGGCGCCGCCGTGGACGATAACCAGCTGCCGCCCCTGCTTTTGCAAGCGGACTATATCCGAAATTGTGGTGTCTTTATTATCAAATATGGAGCCACCCAGCTTAACCACAATAACCTTATTTAGTTTACTACCCAATTTCTACCTCATGCTCTAGGGTTATAGTATTCTATCAGGTTGTGTACTCACTGTTAATAGTTACATATTCCTGAGTTAGGTCACAGCCCCAGGCGGTGGCCCTGGCCCGGCCCAGATTGAGGTTTAGGGTTATCGAGACTTCACGGCCGCTTAGTGCGGTGGCTACCCTTTCCATATCAAAAGGCAAGGCTCGGCCACCGGCTACCAGGCAGGTATCACCAAAGTAGAGGTCAACCTTGGACTCTACTAACTGGGCACCGCTGCCTCCGGCGGCGGCCAGGACTCGCCCCCAGTTGGGGTCACTACCGTGGACGGCCGCCTTGACCAAGGGTGAGCCTACCACCGTTCGGGCGGCCAACTTGGCCTGAGCGGCGGTAACGGCACCCTTGACGCTAACCTCAATAAGCTTGGTAGCTCCCTCGCCGTCTCGGGCGATGGCTTTGGCCAGGTGGGTGCAGACCCGGTCAAGGGCCTGCTGAAAGGCCTCGGCCAGCTCAGTGTTGTGCCCGATGGCTTTATTAGCCGCCAGCCCGTTGGCCATTATAAGCACCATGTCATTGGGGCTGGTATCGCCGTCTATGGAGACCATATTAAGGGAGATGGCCACCGCCTTCTTAAGTGCCCGGGCCAGAAAGGCTGTGTCCACCTTGGCATCGGTAGTTAAGAAACAGAGCATGGTGGCCAGCTGGGGATGAACCATGCCGGCACCCTTGGCCACCCCGGCGATGGTGAATTCACCTCCGGCCACCCTGGCGGCTACCTCCTTGGGGATAGTGTCGGTAGTCATCATCGCCCGGGCCAGGGCATGGCCGCCATCGGCAGAGGGGGTAATCTCGGCTAGGCCCGCTTTTATCAGCTCCATGGGCAGCCGCCGCCCGATTACCCCGGTGCTGGCCACCAGAACCTCCTGTGGTGATATCCCCAGCCTGTCGGCGGCTAATTCGGCCATCCTGACGGCATCGGCCCGGCCTAGCTCTCCGGTGCCGGCGTTGGCACAGCCGCTGTTGACTATTAATGCCCTGGCCTTGCCGTTTTTCAGCCGCTTCTGGCTTAAGACTACCGGCGGCGCCACAAAGCTGTTGGTGGTGAAAAGGGCCGCGGCCACACAGGGTATTTTAGAAACGAGGATGCCCAGGTCTAGGCTGTTATCGGCCTTCTTCTTTATGCCAGCGTAGGTAGCTCCCGCCTGAAAGCCTCTGGGTGAGGTAACGGTGCCCCCGGGGATAAACTCAATTTTGGCTGCCATTTACAGCTAAATATAGCACAGCCAGTATAGCTGGGGCAATGAGCCTAGCCGGACACTGGACAAACATCGGGATGTCTGATTTCTTGTACTTACGATTATCCGGAAGGCAGAGAGACAATTGATATCCTCCCAAGATAATTGATTTAAGACATTGTTCCTGTTATATTTTGACTACATCTAATGAATTTTCCAAGCGATGATACAATGTATTATCAATTCAATATTTAATTTTGGGAATTAGAATTTGATGAATGACCAAAAGAACATAAATCTCGACACCTCTCAGCGGGGGGAATTTTATAATTATCTGGATTCTGAAATTAACAATCTGAGTGGTGATATTAAACGCCCTGGTTGGAATATGTGGGCAATATTGGTTGGCCTTGCTACACTAGGATGGCTTCTGCTTGATGCCCTTGAATCAGGCGAATATTCTTTTCAGAACGTAATAGGCTTGCTTTTCGTTTTGTCATTAACGCAGTATTTGTACTTTTCTATTTCCGGCGTCTTTGATTCACTTAGCACAAACAATCAGAAACAAGCACGCTTCATAAACGTAGCGTCCCAAATAAGAAACTGGCGCTTCTTCATCTTGCTTATAGGACAAGGCGCCTTTCTAATCTTTGCGTCTATAATATTTTCAGATGATGTAGGTACATTAATCACGACCTTATCAATAATCTTTGCAGCGGTGATTATCATAGCAGTATTGTTTAGTTTTGCTCTCGTTTTTCTTCAATTACCCATTCTAAGTTCTCCACTGAAGAGAAATCTAAATGTTATAGTAAGTGTCTTATTTAGCGCTTTACTTTTATTCATAATATGGCGCCACATCGAACTATTACTGAACTCTAGTAGCACGTCTTTTAATGATATTCGGCTAACCTTACTAGTAGCTGCATCATTCTATCTTATAGTACTTTTAATACGTGTGCCTCGAGGACTCCTGATATTAGATTCGTTAATTGATATTAGGCGTCAGTTAATGTTGGGAGAAATCAGTATTGAAAACGCAGTCATTCAAACTAATATCGCATTAACTGGACTTCGTGCCTATGATGTTCTGGAAGAATATGTAGTCAAATTACTATCTATTTATCGTGAAGCCGCAGCGGAATTAACAGGAGCATTGAGCACCATTAACAATTTAGAAAACATCTATCATGAATCCCAAACGAGCGAAGAAGATCAATCTTCTCTAGCCATGCCACTGATAGAGTCTCTTCATAACTCAGTTGACAAGGTAAAAGGAATTATCCGAACCACCCCAGAGCTTATCAGACCTCTTAGAACACGACTTATATTGATGAGCAGCGCAGCCGATATTTCTGATACAGTTGATGATTTAGATCTGAAATTTACTGAGGCCGTAGATGAAATTTCTCAGCATTTGAAAATCTTGAATACGAGAATTGCTACTATTTTAAAAACCTATGGTACATCTGATGAACAGCCTTAGGATTATTCAATTTATCTACAACATTCTTGCTGCAGTTGGCATTTCCGACGTCCTGTTAGTAGAGTAGGACATCGGGGTGAAAAAAGGGGAGCACATTTGGCTCCCCTTTTTTATTAATCTAAATTACTAGTCCCACTGGACAAACATGGGCATGATGACATGGATGTAGTTGTCTACCCCTACCGGGCGGATGACGCCGGGGCTTGACGCCGTGGTAACCTCAAGGGCCACCTGTTGTTCCCGAAGCACACCCAGAACATCGGTCAGGTATTTGCCGTTAAAGGCAATCTTGGCCTCTTCTCCCTCGACAGTGGCGTCAATCTCACCAACATCATCGCCTATCTCCTCGGAGCGGGCGGAAACGGTAAGCCTGCCTGGTGTCGTTCCACTGCCCGGGGTCATTACCAGCCGGACAATACCGCCGCCGTCACGGGCAAAGATGGCCGCTGTCTTGGTGGCCATCTGGAACTGGGACACATCAACCACTGCCCGGGTAGTGTAGCTCTGCGGTATCAGCTGGTTATACTGCGGGAAGCTGCCCTGCACCAGTTGTGACACCAGCTCAATGTTCTTCAGGCGGAACAGAATCTGGCCCTTATTTGTGTCTGCCGTTATAGTAATGGCCTCTTCTTGGTCAGTGGCCAGCCGGTTTAGTTCACCCAAAGTCCGGGCCGGGATGATGACCTTGGCCTTGGGCTTTACCGGCTCAGCCAGGGGCAGTTTGTAGACGGCTAGCCTGAAGCCGTCGGCCGCCGCCAGGGTCAATAGCTCGCCGTCAAATTCGGCATCAACACCGGTGAGCACCGGGCGGGACTCATCAATAGCGGCGGCGAAGACAACCTGGCCAATGGCCTGACGCAGGGCGTCTGCCTCGACCTTGGTGCTGATGCCGTCCTCAATCTTGGGAATCGGCGGGAAATCCTTGGCGTCAACACCGCTGATTCTGGCCTCAAACCGGGCACACTTCAGTTTCAGGGTCTTTGAGCGGGGGGAAAGGCTGATGTCAATCTTGTCGTTGGGCAGGGAGCTGATAAACTCGGTAAGCAGCCGGGCGGGCACGGTAATGGCCCCCTCCTCCTCTATCTTGGCCCCAATCCAGCAGCTGATGGCCATTTCCAGGTTGGTGGCCGCCAGCTTAAGGCGGGACTGGTCGCTGGCCAGCAGTATGTTATTGGTTATGGGCAGTGTTGTTCTGGTGGCGGCGGCCCGCCCTACTAGGCTAAGGCCACGATTTAGGTTCTCCTGAAGGCATGATAGTTTCATAATCCACCCCCGATGGTTATTTGCTGTAGTGGTCTAGTATATACCAATAGTCAGCGATACTCAAGGGGCTAGTTAAAAACTACGACAAACCCTGCCGGTTCCTTAACCGCTCTAGGTACTTGGCCGCTTCCCTGGCCGCCTGCCCCCGATGGCTGACCTGGTTTTTTACCTCTAGGGGTAGCTCGGCCATTGTCTTGCCTAACCGGGGCAGGTAAAAGATGGGGTCGTAGCCGAAGCCCTGCTCCCCCCTGGGTTCAAGGGTGATAAGGCCGGGACACTGACCGTGGCACAGCTTGACCTGGCCATCTGGTGTAGCGATGGCAATGACACAGCGGAAGCGGGCAGTACGTTTTTCCCGGGGTACACCCTTGAGCCGCTCAAGCAGGTAGTTAATCCGCTGGCTATTACTGGCCTGCTCCCCGGCGTAGCGGGCCGAGAGTACCCCTGGCTCACCGCCTAAGGCATCAACCTCAAGCCCGGAATCATCAGCCATGGTTATCAGTTGGCTGCTAGTAGCCAGGGTGGTTGCCTTAAGCTGGGCATTTTCTTCTAGACTTTGGCCGACCTCGGCCACGGTGGTGTTGATGCCCACCTCTATCGGTGTAACCAGCTGATAGGCAATATCTCTGAGCAGGCTCCTATACTCGCCCACCTTGGCCTGGTTGTTGGTCGCCAGGAGTAGTTTGGCCATCCTGTTAGTCCGTTATGGGCTCAAACCTGCCGGTCAGCTTTTCCTGTACCTGGGGCATGGTGGTGTATTCCATTTCCTCCAGGGGCAGGCGGTGGGGCTCAAAAGGACCGTGGTAACGCATAATATCGGCCAGGTCATTGGCTAGCCGGCGGGCCTTGTCAAAGGACTTATCGGCAAGCATATCGCGGGGTCCTATTAGTTTGCCCTCGGCCAGTTGAAAACCAACGGCTATCACCCTGGGTGGGCCGTCAAAGCGGGCCGGGGTGCTATCCTCAATAGCTACCGGCATCAGGGGGCCATGGTGGGAGCCCCGCATCCAGCCCTCGACCAACACCGGCTGAGTAAAGGGCTCCAGCACCTCACCCACCGCCGGGAATTGTCCCTGGGCGCGGACGATACAGACCGGGTCGTCCTTGCCCACATAACGGCCGGCAATTAGAGCCAGCTTCTGGGTGGACGATACGGCGGCTATTTCACCCGTTTCCCGGTGGTAGACGGCCTTTACCATGTAGCGTGATGGGGCGCCGATGAAGACCAGCAGGTCATAGATCTCCTCGGGAGCGTTAAATACTATCTTCTGGTGTTCTTTGACATTGTGTACCTCAAAGGCAAAGCCGCCGTGCATATTCTGGGCGATAACCAACCCGATGATATTGAATAGGTCGGCGAACATCTTATATAGGGGCAGATTCCAGGCCCCGGCGGAGGTCTTATCGGCCATAAAGATTATGACCGGCTCAGAAGGGCGCTCGCTAATCTCCATTTCGGCGACGCCGGGACCCATCCCCTTGACATTGCCCGAAAAGGCATCAGCTAAGAGGTCCTGCCCGACCCCGTAGAGCTTCAACTTTCTGGCTACCTCGGTGCACTCAACAAAGGTGTCCCAGGCCAGTTTATGGATTTTTTCATCACCCTCACCCTGCTGGTGGGTCATAATCAGTTGCAGGTCGTCACCACACTTGGTTACATGGTAGTCAATCAGCAGGCCCTTCTCCTTGGCTGGAGCCAGGCAGTCAGCGGCCTTGGCCAGGCAAGCCGGGTGAGATTCAGAGTGGCCGACATAGCCACCAATATCAGCCTTGATTACGCTCAGTGTTATTTTCATGATTTTCCTCCTTAATCTCTTTTAGCCAATGGCGGCTCATTCTGCCGAGGGCTAGACAAAAGATTGACCAGCGGGTTTAATATTCAATCCCTTTTCTGGCCCTTACCCCTTCCGTGTAGGGGTGCTTAATCATCAGTATCTCGGAAACAAGGTCAGCAATTCTAACCAGCCTGGGGTCGGCGTAGCGGCCGGTGAGGATAAGCTCTACATTCTGGGGCTTGTCATTGATAAGCCCAATTACATCATCCACTTTAACTAGCTTGCTGGCGATGGCTATGTTTATCTCATCCAGCACTACCAGATCATATTTGCCGCTGAGCATGGCCTGGCGGGCGGTGCCTAAAGCCTGCTTGGCCTGCTCTTTGTGCTCTGGCTTGATATTGTTTTTAACCCAGCCCCTTTGACCAAAGCTGGTTGTGGTGACATTGGGCAGCTGGGCCAGGGCCTGGAGTTCCCCGTGAATATAGTCTTTGCCCTTCACAAAGAAAATGACATAGGCCCTTAAACCGTGACCTACGGCGCGGACTACTGAACCGATGGCGGCGGTGGTCTTACCCTTGCCCTGGCCGGTGTAGATGGAAACCAGGCCTCTGTCCAGTGCCGGCGAGGAGTTCTGGTGTGCTTCTTGGCTCAATTCAATTAAACCTCCTGCTATATGATTATAGCCTGGTAACAGGCTATAATCGCTTCAGTTTAGCAATCTGCCTCACCTGTGTCAAGGAGCAGAGGCCGCTGACATTGCTTGCAATCTTTGGGCCGAGCCGTTAAAATTACGCTTAAATCTCATGAAGATTGTCCGTTTTGCTGTTGACGGTCGGGCTAGATATGGCCTGTTAAAGGGACAGACCATTCAGGGGATTGAGGACAAGCCCTTCCGCCATCTAAGGCCTGGTGACCAGCATTACCCGCTTGGGCAGGTTAGGCTGCTGGCTCCCTGCCAGCCGTCTAAAATAATCGCCCTGGGGCTTAACTATCACGACCATGCCCGGGAGCTTAATTCACCTGTGCCCGATTCCCCTTTAACCTTCTTAAAGCCGTCAACGGCGGTGATAGGTCATGGGGATAACATTGTTTATCCGTCGTCATCACACCGGGTTGACTACGAGGGTGAGCTGGCGGTGGTGATAAAGAAACCGGTGTGGCGGGTATCGGTGGCCGATGCCCTGGACTATGTGCTGGGTTATACCTGCTTTAATGATGTCACTGCCCGCGACCTGCAGTACCGTGATAACCAGTGGACCCGGGCCAAGGGCTTTGACACCTTCGCCGCCGTCGGTCCCTGGATTGAGACCGAGCTTGACCCGGCTAATGTGGTTGTTGAGACCTATCTAAACGGCAAGTTGAAGCAGCGGGCTAGTACCAGTGACCTCATCTACTCCATACCCGAGATTATCAACTTCATCTCTCATGTGATGACCCTGCTGCCGGGCGATATTATCGCCACCGGCACCCCTAGCGGTGTGGGCCCGATGTACCCCGGTGATACCGTGGAGGTCAGGATTAAGCCGATAGGCACGCTTAAGAACTTCGTCGTCAAGAATGGCGGCTAACTGCTGACTACCTCACCCCCTTAATCCCCCTCTCCTTCAAAGAAGAGGGGGAAGTTGTTTTTAGAAGGGGCTTCGCCCCTTAAACCCCCTTTATGAGTAAGATGTATGGCAAGGGGTTGTATTCGATGGTAGAATGTGGATTCGGGTTTGGAAATATCTTGGGCTGATAT
>JAUXAE010000104.1 GCA_030620035.1 Dehalococcoidales bacterium | reverse complement strand
CGCCAGCGAAGACTGGAGGAGGCTGAGCGGCGGCTAGACCGGGAAAAGGAGACGGCGGCCCAGGCCGGCCAGGCCGCCCAGGAACTAAACCAGCGGCTGGAGGTTGACCGCAAGGAGCGGCAAGACCTAAAACTTGAACTTGAGGCCCTGCCCCAGGTGGACCAGGAGCTGAGCCAGGCTGAAACCGAGTTTAGAAGGCTGACCGAGGAGCAGAGGCAGGCCCAGCAACTAATAGGCAGCCTCAAGGAAAGGCTCAAGCGCTGTAAGGAACTTAAGGACCAAAAGGAAGAAAAGGAGAAACGCCTAGGACGGGCCCGAGAAATGGAGACCGTCTATAAGGAACTGGCCCAGGCCTTCGGTAAGAAGGGAATCCAGGCCATGCTGATTGAAACAGCCCTCCCCGAGATTGAGGCTGAGGCCAACAGACTGCTGGGGCGCATGACCGACAACAGAATGCATGTTAGACTCGAGACCCAGCGGCCGTCCAAGAAGGGGGCTGTCATCGAAACCCTGGACATCAAAATAGCTGACGAGCTGGGGACGCGAAGCTATGAGATGTTCAGCGGCGGTGAGGCCTTCCGCATCGACTTTGCCATTCGCATTGCCCTGTCTAAGCTTTTGGCCAAACGGGCCGGAGCACCCCTGCCCACCCTGATTGTTGATGAGGGCTTTGGCACCCAGGACATCGCCGGCATCGAAAGACTGAAAGAGACCATCAACTCCATTCAGGATGACTTTGACAAGATACTGGTCATCACCCACATTGAGGACTTAAAGGATGCCTTCCCGGTGAGGATTGAGGTCAACAAGACGGCCCAGGGCTCGACACTTGAGATAAGCTAGCTACTCTATAAACCCAAATCCTGGGCAATCCCCTTCATAGCCTTAAGAGCCAGCTCAAGAAACTCATCAAGCTCAAGGCCCAGTTCACGGCAAGTGGCAATCTGCTCTCTATCGGCCCCGGCGGCAAAGGCCTTTTCCTTAAACCGCTTCCTTACCGATTTAGCCTCAACACTGGCCAATTTTTTGTCCGGTCGGACCAGGGCCGCAGCCGTGACAAGGCCGGTTAGCGGGTCGGCACAGAAAAGGGCCTTGTCCAACCTCGTTTCCAAAGGGATGCCGTGCTGCTGGTTATGACCCAGAATAGCGTGGGCCATAGCCTCGCTGGCCCCCAGCTCCCGGGCCAAGTCGGCCCCAAGCTTACTATGGGCCTTCATATCCCCCTCAGTAAGCTCAACATCAATATCATGCAGCAGACCGGTAAGCCCCCACTCATCCTCATCCTCACCAAGGCGCCGGGCCAGAGCCCGCATCACCGCCTCGGTGGCCAACATGTGCTTCACCAAGTTGGCATTCTCCACATTGGCCTTGATAGAGCTAAGGGCCTCTTCCCTGGTCATAGCTACCTCCTGTACCGGCTACTAATTTTAGCCTACCGGGGCCGTCATTTCAACATCGCTGGGCAATACCCGCTTAAGATACCGCCCGGTGGCCGAAGATGCCTGCCGGGTTATCTCTTCAGGTGTCCCGGTGGCCACAATATAGCCACCTCGCTCACCAGCCCCGGGGCCCAGGTCAACAATCCAGTCAGCGTTCTTGATGACATCAAGGTGATGCTCAATGACCACCACCGTATTGCCGGCATCAACCAGCCGCTGGAGCACCCTCAGCAGGGCGGCCACATCATCAAAGGCAAGGCCGGTAGTCGGTTCGTCAAGTATATAAAGGGTGCGCCCGGTTGACCGCTTTGACAGCTCGGTGGCCAGCTTGACCCGTTGGGCCTCACCGCCGGAAAGGGTCGGCGCCGGCTGACCCAGACGAATATAGCCCAGGCCGACATCATTCAATGTCCCTAGCTTAGTCTTTACCCTGGGGAAATGGTCAAAGAAGGCCAGGGCCTGTTCCACGGTCATGTCCAGCACCTCAGCGATATTCCTGCCCTTGAACCTTATTTCCAGAACCTCACGATTATAGCGCTTGCCCCGGCAGACCTCACAGGGAACGGTGACATCAGGCAGGAACTGCATCTCAATCTGGATATAGCCCTCACCGCGGCAGGCCTCACAGCGGCCTCCCCTGACATTGAACGAGAACCGGCCCGGAGCATAGCCCCTCATTCGGGCCTCGGGAACGGTGGCGAATAGCTCACGGATGGGGGTAAAGGTACCGGTATAGGTAGTCGGATTAGAGCGCGGGGTACGGCCAATGGGGGACTGGTCAATACTGATTACTTTATCAATGTGCTCGGTGCCGGTAATCTCATCACAGTCACCAGCCCTCTCCCGGGAGTGATAGAAAACCTGGGCCAGCCTCTTGTACAGAATCTCGGCAATAAGGGTGCTCTTGCCGCTGCCGGAAACCCCGGTGATACCGATGAATCGGCCCAGCGGCATATGGACATCTATGTTTTTAAGGTTATTCTGCCGCGCCCCCTTTATCACCAGCTCATCACCCGAGCCGCGGCGGCGCCGTGACGGCAGCGGAATCTGCTTTGTCCCGTTGAGATAGAGACCGGTCAGCGAGTGCCGGCAATCCATGACATCGGCCAGGCTGCCGCTGACCACAATGTGGCCGCCGTGCTCACCGGCCCCGGGGCCAAGGTCAATAATATGGTCGGCGGCCCGCATCATGGCCTCATCATGCTCCACCACCAAGATGGTGTTGCCCAGATCTCTCATCCGCTTAAGTGTCTCAATCAGACGGGCATCATCGGCCGGGTGCAGGCCCACCGTGGGCTCATCACAGATATAGAGCACCCCCATAAGGCCACTGCCAATCTGGGTGGCCAGGCGAATTCGCTGGGCCTCACCACCGCTTAGAGTGGCCGAGGCGCGGTCTATGGTAAGATAGTCCAGGCCGACATCCCTGAGGAAACCCAAGCGGGCCTGTATCTCCTTAAGAATCTGGCGGGCTATCATCTGCTCACGCTGAGAAAGTATCGTTTTTCGGCCGCTGAGCCTCATTACCCAGTCAAGCTCCTGAGCCACCGACATCTCAGTGACATCAGCGATATTCTTATCACCAATAGTAACGGCCAGCGCCTCCGGTTTGAGCCGCTTGCCGCGGCACACCGGACACAGGCTGGAAACCATATAGCGCTCAATCTCAGCCCGGGAGTGCTCTGACTCGGTATCTCGGTAAAGCCGCCCCATGCGGGGAATCACTCCCTCGAAACCGTCGTAGTATTCCCTCACCCGCCCGAAGCGGTTCCGGTATCTTAGCGGCTCTCCCCCCTCCCCATAAAGTATCAGTCCAAGGTGGCGCTCACTCAGCTCTTTAACCGGGGTATTAAGGGAGAAGCCATAGCGGCGGGCTAAAGAGGCAAACTGGTCATAGTACCATGATGAATACCAGCCGGGACGAATCGCACCCTCAGCAATAGACAGCTCTTTATTAGGGATAATCAGGTCAGGGTCTACCTCCAGCTTGATGCCCAGTCCGGTGCAGGCAGGGCAGGCGCCGTGGGGGCTGTTAAAGCTAAAGGTCCTGGGGGCAATCTCGCCCAGACTGAGGCCACAGTGGACACAGGCAAAGTGCTCAGAGAAGAGCAACTCTTGACCGCTAATTATAGACACCAGCACAACACCGGCGCCCAGTTTTAGGGCCGTTTCCACCGAATCGGCGATGCGGCTCTGGCTGCCGCTCTGACCGATGACCAGCCGGTCAACGACCACCTCTATGGAGTGCTTTTTATTCTTGTCGAGACGAATCTCACCAGATAAATCACGAACCTCGCCATCAACCCTAACCCGGGCATAGCCGGCCTTGCGCAGGTCACTAAACACCGCCTGGTACTCACCCTTGCGG
>JAUXAE010000018.1 GCA_030620035.1 Dehalococcoidales bacterium | reverse complement strand
CCTTAGAGGGCCAGCCGGTGCTGGTCCACGCTGGTCCCTTCGCCAATATTGCCGTCGGTCAGTCCTCTATTGTTGCCGACCAGATAGCCCTCAAGCTCTCCGATTACCATGTCACCGAGAGCGGGTTCGGCGCTGATATCGGCTTCGAAAAGTTCTGGAACATAAAGTGCCGCCTTAGTGGCCTAACCCCTAACTGTGCCGTTATTGTGGCCACGGTCAGGGCGCTCAAGATGCACGGTGGTGGCCCCGGGGTAGTCCCAGGCAAACCGCTGGATGCCGCTTATACTGCTGAGAATGTTGAACTGGTGGCTAAGGGCTGTGATAATCTTATTGCCCACATAGAGACGGTGAAGAAGTCGGGCACAAACCCGGTAGTCTGTATCAATAACTTTCACACGGATACCAAGGATGAGATAGTCATAGTAAAGAGGGCCGCTGAAGAGGCCGGGGCCAGGGTGGCCGTATCCCAAAACTGGCTCAAGGGCGGCGCCGGTGCCCTAGAACTGGCCGACGCCGTAATTAGTGCCTGCCAGGATAATGTGGACTTTAAACTACTTTATGAGGACAGTCTTCCCCTGCGGCAGAGAATTGAAAAGATTGCCCGCCAGGTATACGGTGCCGACGGTGTTAGCTATACCCCTGAGGCACAGGCCAAGGCGGAGAGAATAGAGAACGACGCCAACATGAAGAACATGGCCACCTGCATGGTTAAGACCCACTTGAGCCTGTCCCACAACCCAAGCATCAAGGGTCGCCCCAAGGGGTGGATTCTACCCATCAGGGACATCATGACCTACGGTGGCGCTGGCTTTATCGTACCGGTGGCCGGCGCCATCAAACTGATGCCGGGGACTTCTTCTGACCCGGCCTTTAGAAGGGTAGATGTTGATGTAGAAACGGGTAGGGTCAAGGGCCTGTTCTAATAGTTTTTTGGGCAGTACAATAAAAGGGTTGTAAAATGACCAAAAAATCATCCGGCAAGAGGATAAGTGTTACCTTTCAACCAGATGATATTACCGCTACTGCCGAGTACAAGGCCAATCTGCTGGAAACGGCTATTGCCGCTGGGGTGCCCATCAATGCCTCCTGCGGCGGTGCCGGCACCTGCGGCACCTGCAAGATATTGATTGAAAAGGGAAGGGTAGACAGCATCAGGACGGCCAAGGTCTCTGAGGAAGAGTATGCCCGGGGCACCAGGCAGGCCTGCCAGAGCCGAATCTTGAGCAATCTAACCGTTCAAATTCCAGCAGAATCAAGGCTGGAGACGGCCGTCCTTGAGCGGGAAATGGCTAGTGGTGTTGAGGCACAGGCAGCCCTGGCCACCGGCTGGGGGTTTAAGCCATCGGTGGCCAAGGACTTTATTGAACTAGTGCCGCCGACGCTGAAAGATAATACCAGTGACCTCTCCCGCCTGATGAGGGGCCTAAAAAAGAGGCACGGCCGGGAGAAGATATCGGTAGACTTTCCCGTGGTCAAGAAACTGGCCCAGGTGCTCCGTGACGGCCGCTGGATGGTGACCGTGACCACTCTCAGGGACAGTGAGACCGGGTTAAGGCTGATAAATATTGAGCCGGGAGATACCAGAACCAAGCTCTACTGTCTGGCCTTTGACATCGGCACCACCGCCGTCAGAGGGCAGCTGCTTGACCTGAACCGGGGTAAGATCTTGGCTCAGAGCCTGGATTATAACCGACAGAGAAGCTACGGCGAGGATGTTATCAGCCGGATTGCCTACAGCCAGAAACCGGGTGGTCTGAAGAGGCTACAGCAGGCGGTGGTGGCCACCATTAACAAGATTATTGGTGAGCTAATTGAACAAGCTGGAGTTGAAACAAAGGACATCGCCCATATGGTGGTAGCTGGCAATACCACCATGACTCAGCTCCTTCTCGGCCTGGACCCGAAATATCTCAGGCTGGCCCCCTATGTGCCCACCATCAACACGGCACCGCCACTAACCGCCAGCCCTCTGGGCATTGAGGTGGCCGAACATGTCCACCTGTACACGATACCTTCGGTGGCCAGCTATGTCGGCGGCGATATCGTCGCCGGCGTCCTGGGGACAGGCGTCTATCAGAGGAAAAAGCTGACCCTATACATAGATATCGGCACCAATGGCGAGATAGTCATTGGCAACTCAGACTGGATGGTGACCGCTTCCTGCTCGGCTGGGCCTGCCTTTGAGGGCGGCGGCATAAAGCATGGCATGATTGCCGCCTCGGGGGCTATTGAGGACTTTAACATCAGTCGGCAAAACCTTGAGCCGGAGGTTCACACTATCGGTAATAGTAAGGCCAGTGGAATCTGCGGCGCCGGGCTAATCAATATCGTGGCCGCCCTGTTCTCCGCCGGGGTTATCAACCAGAAGGGCAAGTTCCACAGCCACCTGCCTACCAAGAGGATCAGGCGGGGCCGGGATGGTTATGAGTATGTTATAGCCTGGGCCACCGAAACCGAGATGGGCAAGGATATTGTGCTCACCGAGGTAGATATTGACAATCTTATTCGGGCCAAGGCGGCCATGTACGCCGGCTGCCAGACACTTATTAGAAGCGTCGGCACCAGCTGCCCCGATGTGGAGCGGGTAATTGTGGCCGGCACCTTCGGCAGCAACATTGACATTGACAAGGCGGTTACTATTGGGCTGCTGCCTGACCTTCCCCGGGAAAGGTTTATCTTCATCGGCAACGGCTCCCTACTGGGAGCCAGGCTGACTGCCTTTTCCCACGACCTGGTCAGCGAGGGGCAGAGGGCTGCCGGAATGATGCCTAACCTGGAGCTGAGTGAAAGTAGTGATTTCATGCATAACTATGTGGCCGCTCTATTCCTGCCCCACACCCATGCTGAGGAATTCCCTTCTGTTAGAGTAAAATTGAATAAGGCTGAACAGGAGATAGGGATTTGACTTTGGCCATCGCTGTCGCCGGTAAAGGGGGTAGCGGCAAGACCTCAATAGCCAGTCTCGTCATTCGCTACCTGAAGAAGAACAGGTCTGGGGCTATCCTGGCCGTTGATGCCGATGCCAACACCAACCTGGGGGAGAGCCTGGGGCTTGAGGTAGCTAAGACGGTTGGCTCAATAATTGCCGCCTTTAATGAAGAGAAGATAAATATACCCCCGGGACTGGCCAAGGGGGCCTACCTGGAACTCAGACTGAATGAAACTATCGTTGAGAGTGAGCGATTGGACCTTATCTCAATGGGCAGGGGTGAGGGCAGCGGCTGTTACTGCTACCCGAATACAGTGCTCAAGAATTTTATCGACAATCTGAGACCAAATTACGCCTATGTGGTCATGGATAATGAGGCCGGGATGGAGCATCTAAGCCGAAGAACCACCGAGGATTTTGACGGACTGTTTATCGTCTCAGACTACTCGGTGAAGGGAGTACGCACGGTCGCCCGGATAAAGGAACTAATCACTGAACTTAAGCTGGATGTCAAAAGACAGTCGGTGATAATTAACTTCGCCCCGGCCACGCTGGACCCCGGCATCACCCAGGAACTGGCCCGACTGGACATTGAGGTGGCGGCTACGGTACCCTTTGATGAGAAGATAAAGGAATACGACCTCAAACAAAAATCACTGCTTGACCTGCCCGATAGCTCCCCGGCGGCCCGGGCAGTTAGTCAGCTGATGGCCAGGGTGCTTAGCAGTAGTTAGGCCAATCTAATGGGCAATACTTCATTAAAGAGGCAATAAGATGACGGCACAGATTATCAGCGGCACTGAGATAGCCAAGCAGATTCGCCAGGAGCTAAAACAGGAAATAGCCGGGCTTAGAGACAAGTATAACCTGATACCCGGCCTGGCCACTGTCCTGGTAGGTGACGACCCGGCCTCCCAGGTCTATGTCGGCTCAAAGGCAAGGACCTGTGAAGCCCTGGGCGTCTATTCCGAGAGGCACGACCTGCCCGCCGAGACCAGTGAGCAAAAGCTATTAGCCTTAATTGACCGGCTAAATAAGGATACCAGGATCCACGGCATCCTGGTGCAGCTACCCCTGCCCAAGCATATTAGTGAGGCCAATGTTCTCTATGCCATTGACCCGGATAAGGATGTTGACGGCTTCCATCCGGTGAATGTAGGCAGGATGATGATCGGCCAGCCCAACTACCTGCCCTGCACCCCCCACGGCATCCAAGAGCTTCTGTTCAGGTCAGGGGTTAAAACGGAAGGTGCCGAGGTCGTTGTTGTCGGCCGAAGCAACATCGTGGGCAAACCGATAGCCAATATCCTTCTCCAGAAGAAGGCCGGGGCCAATGCCACCGTCACCGTGTGCCATACGGCAACCCGTGATATTACCTTTCATACCAGGAGGGCTGATATACTGATTGTGGCCGCCGGAAAACCCAAGGCCATCACTGCTGACATGGTCAAAGAAGGAGCCGTGGTGATAGATGTCGGCGTTAACCGAATAGGAAAAACGGCTGAGGGTAAGGCCATTTTGTGCGGTGATGTTGACTTTGACGCCGTTAAGGAGAAGGCCAGCGCCATTACCCCGGTGCCCGGTGGTGTCGGCCCCATGACCATAGTTATGCTTATGCTAAATACGGTGAAGGCGACCAAGCTGGCCGTAGGACTAGCCTAGAACGGGAGGAAAGCGATGGAGTATAAGATCGAAGAAAAAAGCGCCCCCGGTCGTGACAGGGTAAAGGTACTGGGAGCCACCTTTGATAAGGGTAGACCCGAAGGCGAGGATGCCGGGAAATGGAGACGGAAACTGAGAAGCCGGTCGGAGAAATTGAAATACCTTCGAGAGGGTGAGCGATATTGGTACGGCAAAGAGTGGCATGGCAGTGAAAAGAGAAAGAACCCTGCCTAAGGTAAGGAAGCAGAGATGGCCTTTGACATCCCCAAGATAGACTATACGGGCAGAATCAAAGAGATAAAACTGGGCAGCGGTGATGAGGCCCTAACCGTTGGCGGCCAGTCGTCTTATCCCTTCCACCTGTTTGAGGGTGAGATGCCCCACCCGCCCCGGATTGCCATGGAGGTCTATGATTCACCACCCGAGGAGTGGCCTGAAGCGGCCCTGGAGCCCTTCACTGGGGTGACCGATGACCCGGTCGCCTGGGCCAAGAAATGCGTCAACGATTACGGGGCTGAGATGGTCTGCCTGCAGCTGGTAAGCACCGACCCCAACGGCCTTGACCGTGGTGCCGATGAAGCCGCCGAGGTCGTCAAGAAGGTAGCCGAGGCCATTACTGTCCCCCTAATTGTCTGGGGAACGGCCAACCATGATAAAGATACTGAAGTGCTAAGAAGGGTGAGTGAGCTCTGCCAGGGCAGAAAGCTGATTATGGGGCCGGTTGAGGAAGGTGACTATAAAAAAATTGGCGCCTCAGCCATCGGCTACCATCACACGGTAATCGCCTCAACGCCCATAGATATAAACCTGGCCAAGCAGCTGAACATCCTGCTGGGCAATCTTGGCGTCCCCGATGAGCAGATTATTATCGACCCTACGGTCAGTGGCATCGGCTACGGTATTGAATATGCCTACTCGGTGATGGAGAGAATCAGGATGGCGGCCCTGGCCCAGCAGGATGAAAAGCTCCAGTTCCCCATTATCTGTAATATCGCCCGGGAAACCTGGAAGACCAAGGAGGTCAAGATTGCCACCGAGGAAGACCCCAAGCTGGGTGATGCCAGGAAGCGGGGCATTCTGATGGAGGCTATGTCGGCCATGGTTCTGCTACTGGCCGGGGCCGATGTCCTGATCATGAGACACCCGGAGGCCATAGGGTTAGTCAGACAGATGATTGGCGAGCTTACCACTTCATAAGGTAGAGGAGGCTAGAGATGGCAGGAGTTGAAAAGAAGAGCATTGACCCCGCCAGTCTCAAGATGATAGAGAAGGCGGCTAGTGATGAGGTCAGCCTGGCCTTTGACCGGGCAGCGGCACTCAAGCCCTGCCCCATAGGTGCCGAGGGTAGTTGCTGCAGCAACTGTAGCATGGGGCCCTGCCGCATCCCTCTGCCCAGGGGTAGAGAGGAAACCCCGGAGGAAAAGAGAAGGAGAAGGGGTGTCTGCGGGGCCACTGCCGAGACCATTGCCGCCCGCAACTTTGTCCGCATGATAGCCGCCGGCACCGCCGCCCACAGTGACCATGGCCGCAAGGTAACCGAGGTCTTTCTGGCCACGGCCAGGGGTAAAACGCCCGGCTATGAGATTAAAGACGAGCAGAAACTGTTGCAACTGGCCATGGATTTTGGTGTTGAAATTGGCGACCGCAGTAATGAGGCCATAGCCACCGATATCGGCCAGATAGCGCTGAACGAGTTTGGCAAGCAGGAAGGGGAACTCCTCTTCCTGAGGCGGGCACCCCTAAAGCGCCAGGAACTGTGGCGTAGGTTGGGGGTTGCCCCACGGGGTATAGACCGGGAAGTGGTCGAGGCCATGCACCGCACCCACATGGGGGTTGACCAGGACTACCAGAACCTGCTCCTTCAGGGGACAAGAACCGCCCTGGCCGATGGCTGGGGGGGCAGCATGATGGCCACTGAGCTCCAAGATGTTATGTTCGGCACTCCGGCACCGGTATTCAGTCAGATAAACCTGGGTGTGCTCAAAGAGGATGAGGTGAACATTATCATTCACGGTCACGAGCCCCAGCTGGCCGAGATGATGGCCGTCGTCGCCCAAGACCCGGAGATGGCCCAGTATGCCAAATCCAAGGGGGCCGAGGGGATAAACCTGGCCGGTATGTGCTGCACAGCCAACGAGATACTGATGCGCCACGGCGTGCCCATCGCCGGCAATTTCCTGCAGCAGGAGCTGGCCATAGTCACCGGGGCCGTCGAGGCTATGGTGGTTGATGTCCAGTGCATTATGCAGGGGCTGGCCGATGTTGCCCAGTGCTACCACACCAAGATTATGACCACTGACCCCAGGGCCAAGATACAGGGGGCCAGCCACATTGAGTTTGACGAACACAACGCTGTTGAGTCGGCCAAGGCCATAATCAAGGCGGCCATTGATAACTTCCCCAACCGGGGCAAGAATGTTCAAATTCCCAAGGAAAAGAGTGACCTCATCGCTGGATTTAGCCATGAGACGATTAATTACCTGCTGGGTGGTATCTTCCGGGCTTCCTACCGACCACTGAACGATAACATTATTAACGGCCGCATAAGGGGGGTAGCCGGTGTTGTCGGCTGCAACAATCCCCGGGTTACCCACGATATGCAACTTGAGATGGTCAAGGAACTCATCAAGAATGATGTCCTGGTGCTGCAGACCGGTTGTGCCGCTATGGCCAGCGCTAAAGCGGGACTGATGGTCCCTGAGGCCGCCACTGAATACGCCGGTCACGGGCTGGCCTCGGTATGTGAGGCCGTAGGCATTCCCCCGGTACTGCACATGGGTGCCTGTATTGATAACAGCCGCATCTTGATGGCGGCCACGGCCATGGTCAAGGACGGCGGCCTTGGTGACGACATCAGCGACCTGCCTGTCGCCGGCGCCGCCCCCGAATGGATGAGCGAGAAAGCAATTGCCATCGGCCAATACTTCGTTGCTTCAGGGGTATTCACCGTCTTCGGGGTCACCTGGCCGACCACCGGCAGTAAGGAACTGACCGACTTTCTTTTTAAGGACCTTGAGAAGCTGTACGGCGGCATGTGGGCCTTTGAGCCAGACCCGATTAAAGCGGCCCAACTCATGATTAGCCACATTGACAAAAAGCGCAAAGCCCTAGGCATTGACAAGGCTAGAGAAAGGGTCCTCTACGATATGGCCATGAGGCGGGAGCTGGAAGCAGTCTAAAGGGCTTGGATACTAAATAGAGGACGGTTAATATGTCTAAGATTATCGCATCAGCGGCCATTAGAGGTGCCCACAAGATTGTAAGCCAGGCCGACCAGAAGTGGCGTCAGGCAATGGAGAAATGGGGAGGTAGTGAGCCGGCAGGCTTCCCCAATACTGCCTACTACCTGCCGGTAATCTACGGAATCCTGGGCATCAAGGTGACCAAACTGGCCGATATGGAGCCGGTGCTCAAGCAGTGTCAATCACTGCTGCCGCCACCGGTGAAAGAGACCCACCCCCTACCCTACCTGGCCCCGGCCCTTGATGCCGGTATGGCCACCTTCTTCGCCGAGGAATTAATCGAGGCCATAAGATACATAGAGGAACCCGATTTCTACACCAAGCAGGAAGACCCCACAGCCGATAACATCTGGCTGGGTGCCGCTGATGATGTCATCCTGAGAAAGAGGGGGATTGAGTTTGTTGACGGCACTGCCCCTGGCTTTGCCGCCATTCTGGGTGCCGCCCCCTCTAAGGAGATAGCCGCCAAGATTGCCACCGAGCTACAGCAGAAGAACCTCTATGTCTTCATGTGTGCTGAGAACGACGGGGAGAGGTTCTCTGAGCAGCTGGTTCAGGCCGGGGTTCAGATTGGCTGGCCCACCCGCCTGGTCTCCTTCGGCCCGGACATTACCGCCGCCGTCTTTGCCATAGGCTTTGCCACCAGGGTAGCCCTTTCCTTCGGCCATGTTGAGCCGGGCAACTACAGGAAGGTCCTCATCTACAATAAGGACCGTACCTTTGCCTTCGCCATGCCGCTGGGCTATGTCACCGATGAGTGGTATGCCAACGCCGCCGGGGCCATCAACTTCGGCTTCCCCACCATTGCCGATACCCCGATACCCGAGGTGCTGCCCACCGGCATCTGCACCTATGAGCATGTCGTCGCCAATATCCCCCATGACAAAATAGTGGCCAAGGCGATAGAGGTCAGAGGACTCAAGGTGGCCCTTAGCGAAGTACCGGTGCCGGTGGCCTATGGGCCCGCCTTTGAGGGTGAAAGGGTTCGCGGCGAGGATATCTACCTTGAGTGTGGCGGCGGCCGAAGCCGGATGGTTGAGTGGGTTACCAGCAAGCGGATGGATGAGGTAGAGGATGGCAAGGTTGAGGTGGTTGGGCCCGAGATAGGTGATGTCCCCGCCGACAGCAAACTGCCCATGGCCATAGTCGTTGAGGTGGCCGGCCGGCAGATGCAGGAGGACTATGAGCCCATTCTGGAGCGGCAGATTCATCACCTGATAAACTATGCCCAGGGGGTGATGCATATCGGCCAGAGAGACATTGCCTGGCTCAGGGTCAGTAAAACGGCCGTGGAAAAGGGCTTCAAGATAGCCCATATTGGCGCCATCATCCATGCCAAGCTGCACCAGGACTTTGGCCGTATATTTGATAAACTACAGGTGAAGATCTACACCGTTGATGATAAGGTACGAGAAATAATAAACAAAGCCAAAGCGGTCTATGCCGTCCGTGATGCCCGCATTGAGGGCATGACCGATGAAACCACCGACATATTCTACTCCTGTACCTTGTGCCAGTCCTTTGCCCCCAGCCATGTCTGTGTGGTCAGCCCGGAGAGAACCGGCCTGTGCGGCTCCTACAACTGGATGGACTGCCGGGCCGCTCATGAGATTAACCCCACCGGGCCCAATCAGCCGGTGCCCAAGGGGGAGATTCTTGATAGCCATCTGGGGCAGTGGAAGGGGGTAAATGAGTTTGTCTTTAAGGCCTCCCGGGGCAAGTTTGACCATTACAACTTCTACAGTATCATCCACGACCCAATGACCTCCTGCGGTTGCATGGAGTGCATCGCCGCCATCCTGCCTATGTGCAACGGCATTATGACGGTAAATAGAGAGCATATGGGTATGACCCCCTGCGGCATGAAGTTTACTACCCTGGCCGGCACCATTGGCGGCGGCATCAGTACCCCTGGCTTTGTCGGCCACAGCAAATATAACATCAGCCAGAGAAAGTTCCTCAGTGCTGAAGGCGGCATCAAGAGACTGGTCTGGATGCCCAAGTCGCTTAAGGAGGAGATTGCCCAAAGGTTTAACGCCAGAGCCAAGGAGATTGGCATCCCCAACCTCCTGGAGATGGTTGCCGATGAGACGGTGGGCATCACCGAAGAGGAAATCCTGCCCTTCCTTGAGAAGAAGGGACACCCGGCCCTCACCATGGAACCATTAATGTAACACGGAAAGGAAATTATCTATGGCGATTACCGGGATTGAGATATTCAAATGGCTACCCAAGACCAATTGCGGTGAATGTGGCGTGCCTACCTGCCTGGCCTTTGCCATGAGCCTGGCCGCTGGTAAGATGGAACTGGCTGCCTGCCCCTATGTTTCCGAGGAGGCCAAGGCCAAACTGGAGGAGGCATCGGCACCGCCCATCAGGCCAGTGAGTATCGGCGTTGGCGACCGGGCACTGAAGGTTGGTGGCGAGACAGTCATGTTCCGCCACGAAAAGAGGTTTGAGAACCCGCCCGGCCTGGCCATGCTCATCAGTGACACCATGGTAGCAGCGGAGGTTGACCGCCGGCTGGAGAGGTTCAAAGAGCTTGAATATGAGCGGGTAGGCATGACCCTGCGCCCTGAACTGCTGGCCCTTAAGGCCGATTCTGGGGACGACGCTAAATTCGTTGCTCTGGTCACTAAAGTAGAGCAGGCTAGCGATGCCAGCATCATCCTGATGAGTGAGAAGGCCGATATCCTGGCCGCCGGGCTTAGCGCCTGCGCTCAGCGAAAGCCATTACTCTATGCCGCCACCAAGGAAAACCTTGACCAGGTTGGCCATTTAGCCAGACAGAACTCCTGCCCGCTGGCGGCCAAGGCGGCCAGTCTTGAGGAGCTGGCCCAGTTAACCGATAGGTTAACCCAGTCTGGGATTAAAGATATCGTTATCGATTCCGGGGCCAGAAGTTTGCGCCAGGCCTTTACCGACCAGCTGGTCATCAGACGGGCCGCCCTGCTTAAGAAGTTTCGCCCCCTGGGCTTCCCCAGCATCGTTTTCCCGGCTGAGATGACCGACGACCCGATGAAGGAGGCCCTAATAGCGGCTACCTTTGTAGCCAAGTACGGCGGCATCATCGTCATGTCTGATTTTCAGGGAGAGAGCCTCTTCCCGCTACTTGTTGAGAGGATGAACATCTTCACCGACCCGCAGAGACCACTGGCCACCACCGAGGGCATCTATGAAATAGGCGGTCTTAGCGAAGAGTCGCCGGTGCTGCTAACCTGCAACTTCTCCCTAACCTACTTCATTGTCTCCGGTGAGGTAGAGAACAGCAAGGTTCCCGGTTACCTCCTAGTCAAGGATACTGAGGGTCTCTCAGTGATGACCGCCTGGGCGGCCGGCAAATTCAGTGCTGATGTCATTGCTCCCTTTATCAAGAAGTGTGGTATTACTGATAGGGTTAAACACCGCAAGCTGATAATCCCGGGCTATATAGCCGCTGAAAGCGGCGGCCTGGAAGAGGAACTACCTGGCTGGGAGATTATGGTTGGGCCCAGGGAAGGGGCCCACATTCCGGCCTACCTTAAATCGTGGCGGCCATAAGGAGGGGACTGATGCTCCTGGTAGGGGAAAATCTAAATATTATGTCAAGAACTATCGGCCCGGCCCTGAGGGAAAGAAACCCCCGGCCCATTCAGCAGCTGGCCCAGGCTGAGGCTGAGGCCGGCATTGATTATCTTGACCTAAACATCGGCCCGGCCCGTAAAGCGGGAGACGAGCTAATGACCTGGCTGGTTAACACCATACAGGAGGTTAGCGACCAGCCACTATCCCTGGACACCGCCAACCCGGTAGCTATAGAGGCCGGCCTAAAAGTCTGCTGGCGCCGGGCCCTGGTCAACTCTGTCTCACTGCAGCCGGAAAGACTGGAGCAGACACTGCCCCTGGTCAAAAAATACAACGCCGACATGATAGGCCTCTTATGGGGGGTTGAGGGCATGCCCCGCGATGCCAATGAGAGGTGCCTTCTGGCCGTAGATCTTGTCTATAAGGCCAACCAACTGGGAATCCCCAATGAAGCTATCTGGATTGACCCTATTGTTACCCCGGTGAGTGTTGAGATTAACCAGGTAAGGGCCTGCCTGGAGTTTATGAGCATGCTCAAGGACATTGCCCCCGGCTGTAATTCCATTGTGGGGCTATCCAATATCTCCAACGGGACACCGGCCCATCTTCGGCCCTACCTTAACCGGACCTACCTGATAATGCTGATGAAGTACGGGCTTTACTCGGCCATAGTTGATGCCTTTGATGCCGAGCTTATCAGGATAGCCAGGGGAGACATGCCCAAGATTGTTAAGCTGGTACACCGGGTGATGGATGGAGATAGGCCCGACCTCTCTTCACTGAGTAAAAAGGAGGTCGACTATGTCAAAACAGCCCGGGTGCTCAGCGGTGAATCACTCTACTCCCATTCCTGGCTTGAGGTATAACCGGGAGCCTCTTCAATGGAAAGGGATTTTCCACTACTACCAGGCCAAAGGGGCTACCAGTATGCCTATGAGCTGGCCTACCGCCTGGCCTGTGATGAGCTGACCAGGCTTAGCGACATAGAAGGGCAGTGCCAGAGAAGCGGCGCCGGGTGCTATCTGGAAGGCTCTAAGAGGGTTATCACCCTTGAATACCTGAATGAGCCTTACCAGATTAACCTACCCGATGTTGAGGTTTCACGACCCGGCGACAGCAAGCCGGTTCCGCTAAGAGATAAGCTGCTGATACTTCACTACTTCATCCGGGCCAAGGGGAGTCCTTTAAGCCATAGAATAATCACCTTTAAGGAACTGGCCGAGGGCAGCAACTACTTTCCGGCATTCTATAAGAGAGCCATAAAGCCCATTATAGATAGCTTCGGTAGGCAACCCCGGCGCCTACTTGGGATTGCCAGAGAGCTGGGTGGGCTAAAATCGGACTACGGTGACCTGGCCGTCACCATCAATGCCTTTAGCCGGGTACCAATAACCCTGGTCTTATGGCCGGGTGACAATGAATTCCCCCCTGAAGGCAGTATCCTCTTTGACAGCTCCATCTCTGACTATCTGGCCACCGAAGATATAACCGTGCTCTGCCAAACAATAGCCTCAAGACTGATTGGCTCCTTGGAGCAAATAAGATAGCCCTAATAACTATCCTGTTGAAGTGCACAACAGGGTAAGCTATAATGAAAATACAGGATATTTATGGAAAATAGGGAAAAGATTGGGATTTTACTGGCCGAGGACCACGTAATAGTGCGCGAAGGCACCCGTGAGCTGTTGCAACGCGAGGCTGATATGGAAGTGGTCGGGGAAGCCAGTGATGGCGAAGAAGCCGTCGAGCTGACTAGAAGGCTTAAACCGAATGTGGTGGTAATGGATATCGCCATGCCCAAGCTTAACGGCATTGAGGCCACCAAGCAGATAAAGCGAACACACCCGGCGACAGTGGTGTTGATACTCACCGCCTATGACAATGACCAATACATAGCAGCCCTTTTGGACGCCGGCGCCGCCGGTTATCTGCTCAAGAATGTACGCGGCGATGAGCTGATTGACGCCATCCGCGCCGTCTTCGCCGGCGAGTCAATACTGCAACCGTCAATCGCCCGCCGGGTTATCGAGCAGCTAAGACCAACAACCCTACAGCTAGAAGAAGCTCTCACCGTTAGCCCCTTAAGTGAGCGTGAGACAGAGGTTCTGAAGCTAGCGGCCAAAGGCGTCAGCAACAGGGATATCTCCCAGAGGCTCTATCTCAGCAACCGAACGGTCCAGTCCCACCTCAGTAACATCTTTAAAAAGCTGGTTGTCGCTTCACGCACCGAGGCAATACTATACGGGCTAAGGCGGGGCTGGTTCACTATGGAAGACCTACCCTAGCCCTTTTTAAAGAACCCATGAAACTATCAAGAATGGTTCTAACGGTATTGCGCCGACTACCCAAAATATTAATCAATTTCCACCTCTGGATTG
>JAUXAE010000026.1 GCA_030620035.1 Dehalococcoidales bacterium | reverse complement strand
GGAGAGGAGGCCGAATAATGGCTTATGAGGCCAAGGACTTTGGCAGTCTCATCGGAATGGAGGGTTTTAGCCAGAGCCTGCTTAACAACCACTTTACCCTGTATCAGGGTTATGTCAAAAACACCAACAAACTGATGGACACCCTGGCCGCTATGCTCAAGGAGGACAGGGTAGCCACCCTGGAGTATGCCGAATTGAAGCGGCGCCTGGGCTTTGAATTCAACGGCATGCGGCTCCACGAGTACTACTTTGGCAACCTGGGCGGTAATGGCCTTTTGGACAAATCAGGCCAGCTGGCCGGCCAGCTGGCCCAGGAATTTGGCAGCTATGAGGACTGGGAGAGGGACTTCAAGGCCACTGGAGCCATGCGCGGCATCGGCTGGACCATCCTGTATCAGGACAACATAACCGGAGGGCTCTTTAACCAGTGGATTAATGAACACGAGGTCGGCCATCCGGCTGGTTGTACCCCCATCCTGGTAATGGATGTCTTTGAGCACGCCTTCATCACTGATTACGGCCTCGGGCGGGCCGACTACATAGCCGCTTTCTTCAAGAACATCAACTGGGCGGTGGCCGCCGGCCGGCTGAAATAGAGACACGCAGAGGAGGACATTATGGGCTATCTACCCGAAATATACAAGGATTTCAAGCACAAGTTCCCTGAGGTGGCCAAGGCCTATGATGAGCTGGCGGTTAGCTGCCACCGATGGGGGCCGCTGGATGAAAAAACACGCCGTCTGGTAAAGCTGGGCATTGCCGTCGGTCTGAGCTCAGAGGGAGGGGTAAGGTCGCACGCCCGGCAAGCCCTGGAGGAAGGCATCTCAGCCGATGAGATTCGCCACGCCGTACTGCTCTCCCTGACCACAGCCGGCTTCCCGACCATGATTGCCGCCATGAAATGGGTCGATGAGGTTATCGCCAAATCGGGCTAGATTATAGGGCCAGCCGTATGACCAGCACATGGAGGTGAGCAGTGTCCATCTCTTTTTCGGGCAGTGAACTGATTAACATAGCCATCGATATTGAGCGGCGGGGTGTTGCCTTCTACGACACCATGGCCCGTTCCACAGAGAGCGCCGCCACCGGTGATGCCTTCCGCTATCTAGCCGACATGGAAAGGCAGCATATCCAGACCTTCCAGGACATGCTCACTGAGGCCGATAAATTACAACTCTTAGAGAGTTATACCCAGGAGCATGCCGCCTATCTTGTGGCGCTGGTAGACAGCGCCGTTTTCACCGATGACCTGGTAACCGGCGAAATGGTCACCAAGACGGACAGTGATATTGAGGCCCTGGAGCTAGCTATCAGCGCCGAGAAGGACTCGGTACTATTCTACTATGAGATGAGAGACATTATGCCCAGACCAACGCACCCGACAATAAACAGGATAATAGCCGAGGAGAAATCGCACCTAAGGCAGCTTTCCCAGCTAAAGAAGGGGCTATCCAGATGATGGCGGCCGCCAGGACTAGAGATGGCGGGCCGATCTTTTAAAAAAATCGGCTTAAAGTAAGCTTTTTAACTATTTTACTATTGACAGGGTGCTGGAAATGGTTTATCGTTTAGGGCAAAAGCCAAAGGAGGTAGCCTGAATGCAAGGATACTGCATGAAATGCCGGACCAAGAGGGAAATGAAGGACACCAGGGCCATAATCATGAAGAACGGCCGACCGGCGACTCAAGGGGTATGCCCGGTCTGCGGCACCAAGATGTTCAAGATAGGCAAGGGTTAGCCGTAATCAGCCAGGGCAGTGAAAAGGCTGGGTATTTGCCACCAGGCTACCCGGCCTTTTTATTGCCGGAGAGCTATGCCAGCTAGAGACAGGAAATATTCCGCTAAAGGACCGGCCAGTGAGATCCACCTGCGCCGGCTCACCGCAGATGAGGCCATCTTGAAGCTGGAGCAGTACCTGAATGATGCCTTTATGGCCGGTTTAAGCCAGGTCAGCATAGTGCACGGTAAGGGAACGGGGACCCTGCGTCAGGTAGTCCAGGAGCAACTGGCTAAGCATCCCCTGGTCAAGTCATACCGGCTCGGTGAGTATGGTGAGGGCGGTACCGGCGCCACCATAGTACAACTAGTGCCAAGGTAACTATCTAAAATCATTGAAAAGGTATGCCGTTTTAGCTATAATAGCTACGCGTGGTGAGTGTGGCCAAGGGGTTTAAGGCGCCAGGTTGTGGCCCTGGAGATCGAGGGTTCGAATCCCTCCACTCACCCCAAAAATTCCAGCGCCTATAGCTCAGCGGACAGAGCACCGGTCTTCGGAACCGGGTGTCGTGGGTTCGAATCCCTCTAGGCGCGCCAGTATCTCGAGGGCGGTTATGTTTATCCACCAACCGAAACAGAGCCTCATGGCTTGAGGGCGCTGACAATGTCTTTGTTAAGCCCGGGGTACTGAGAAAGCCATTCCAGCCTCTCTCGCCTCAAGCCATCAGAGAGTTCCTGTATTTCCTCCCCGGAGTAGTAACGACCGAGGTCAAAGCGGCTTAGCTCAACGCCGGGGATTTCTGCCGGCACCTCATAGCCCCAGAAGTCGTCCTGCTGCCAGACAATCTCATCACGGGCTATCATCTCCAGTATCTTGACCGAGTCAAGTACGGTTATCTTCTGCCCCCTATCCATACCGCCAACCTTGCCCGTGTTTAGGATGAAGCACTGTATCTCCGGGTTGTGGCGCAGGATATGGAGAAAGGCGTTGCCCTCCTCCTCATGCGAACCGACGATAAAGGGGTTGGTACCCACCACCCGCAGCGACTTGCCCGCCTGGGTGGGGTCGCCGGCCGAGGTCTCAACCGATTCGCCCAGCATAAAGGCGGATGCCGCCCACTCCGGGCTGAGCCTTACCACCGGCGGCATAATATCATAGCGACGGGTAATAAAGACGACAAAATCAACCTTCTTGAGGTCAATCTCACCATCGGTAAAAGCAATATCCCGTCTCTTTACCATTCCCCGGCCATTAGAGGTCAGTGCCGTATCAAAGAAATCAACCCGGCCTGTTTTCGGGTCCACCGATACATTTTCCAGTATTGCCCGTGGGCTTATGGCCGCCGCATAGAGAAGGGGCTGGGTGCCGGGCTCTAATCCGTCTGTCTTGAGATAGAAAGACTCCTCAGTGCCAATGGCACTACCGTTAGACCTTAAGATAACGACATCATCCTGGCGGATGACCACCCTCTCCGGATGGCCCAGCCAGTGGGAATGGCAGGAGAGGGAGGTCTTGCCGGTGCCACTCAGGCCAAAGAGGACAAAACCAAAATCCCGTAATTTGCCGTTGCGAAAGACGCGCAGTATCTTGCTGGCGGCATGAAGCCCCAGGTTGCCTTCCTTCTTGGCCCAGTACATCACCTGGCGAAGCATCGCCTTCTTATTCTCACCCTTGTAGTCACTGCCCAAAATCAGGGTTGTCCCCGACTCAGGAAAAACAAGAGTCTTCTTCTCCGGCCACTCGGCAACGGTAATAGATATAAAGTCAGGCTCACCGCCCTCTGGTGGAAACAGTGTATTTCCCCACATTAGCGGTATCCGGGGATAATCAGCGGTAATATATACGCGACAGTTTCTCTTGAAGCCAGGGTTGTAACACATCACCCTATCAAGCTGTATCATCTCCTTGGTCTTCAGGTATTCCAGAACCTGGTGGACAAGCTGCTCATCGTCCCGGCCAAGCTCACCCATCACCACCTCGGTAAACTTGGCAATGCGGTTACGCACCTTGGTAACCACAGAGAGGTTGCCGAACTCGGTGATAACGCCACCCCGCTCCAGCGCCCAACCTCTGAGCTCCTCTTCAGAGGGGTTATCAATTATCCTTTTAGGTCTAAACTCCTTAGCAAAAATTCGGTGCATGCCACTGCTCCCAAGTAAACTTTCTTCGGTTTTAATTATACTATTATTTAATCACTGGATGCCAATATGTGAGATGTATATTAATCTCACCCCCTTTTAGGTTCTTATTAGGTAACCCTATCCCCTTTGTCCCCTTCCCCTTATCAAGGGGAAGGGGATTGATTTTTTAAGAGAGGCTCCGCCTCTCTTTGACTCTCCTTTGACGCTGACTCCCTCAAAGGGGGGAATTGTTTATGTATGAGAGAAGGGCTTCGCCCCTCTTAGGCACCCTGTCAGGCTAAGATAGCTTCTCCAAGCTTTTCTTCTAAATGTGTTACACTTATCATTAGAGGAAACACCTATGATTCGCAGGTGCCAGCCGGCTGACCTAGGCAGGCTTTATTCTATCATCAACGAGGCGGCTAAAGCCTATCAAAGCAGCATCCCGGCTGACTGCTACCACCAGCCCTACATGCCCAGGGAGGAACTCAGGCGAGAACTTGAGCGCATCAGCTTCTATGGCTGGGAGGAAGATGGAGAACTGGTGGGCATAATGGGCATTGAGCCGATTGGCGATGTTACCCTCATCCGCCACGCCTATGTTTCACCCCGGTGGCAGCGGCGGGGAATAGCCAGCAAGCTTTTGGACTATCTGAAGGAAATGGCTAACACTCCCCGCCTGCTGGTGGGCACCTGGGCTGATGCCAGGTGGGCGATTAGCTTCTATGAGAAGCACGGCTTTAAGCTGCTGCCCGACAAGGACGAGCTGCTGGAAAGGTACTGGGACATCCCCCGCCGCCAGATTGAGACCTCGGTGGTTTTGGGGGTGGAGGTGGTTAGACTAATATAGAATTACTGTGCAAAATACCTAACTAGCGTTTCCATTTTTTAGCTTATTGTTAATAAACTTTGGAATGATAGCTGCACCTTGGGGGGAATCCTCAAATTTAAGTGAGACATCAGGTTTTTTAGAGCGGTCAAGCATGTCTCTAATGATTAATTCGTCAGCCCACATCTTGCACTCTAATGCTTTTCGTCGAGTCAGTGGGCACACTTTGTCCCAATCATGTGCTGAGTCTCTAGAACGCACTTTATAGAATTCCCGTATCTCTGGTTCGTCTATAACTGTAATTTTCAGAGCTTTGCATTCCTTCAGTATTATACCTAGTCCAGGCTTCTTTTTGGCTCGCTTATATGTTACAAGCTCGACAATCTTGAAGAAATTGAGTAGCACATCAGCATAAAGGTATTCACTGGAAAAAGAGCTCCTCAATAAGAACAAGCCTAAGGCATGATAAATAAAAACTCGCGGGTAATTTTTAGCTATCCAGACTGTCAAATTATGTCCAGAGACAAAATTCTTAGCGGTTAAAGGTTTTGGTCCATCTGAGTCGACTTCTCTATCTACCTCTAGCTCGATAATCTTCTTTCTTTCCCATATTGGTTTCAAATCTTCATTAAATAGTACATCTTGTACCCAGAAATGCCCGATTGTTGCTACCGACAATCCTGTACAAAATAATCTGAACTTCGCTAGTATTTCTTCATAAGATTGCCCTAAATCCTGCTCGCTTACGCGATATCTTAAAAAATATTGTCCTTGTTTTGTTACAAGTTCCCAATATAGTACCTCGCCGACTATTGTCTTAGGTATATTCGCAATTGAAAAAACGGGGCATAGAATAACGTCACCTTTCTTCATAGAATATTCCTCTAATTAGCATGCTGCTCAATCCCATTTTAACATATCTCCCCCCACACCCCATCTTTATATAGCTTTTCCAGCTTCACTTCAACTAGCTTATTGGTCAAATCCTCATCACTTCTAGCATATACCCTGATGTAGTTATCAGTCAGGCCCGACCAGACGCCGTTAGATTTCTGCTCCCATAATACCGGCATGACCTTTCCCAGAAACCGCTCTCTGAAATTACGGGCGCTTTCTCTGGCCAGGGCCAGCATCTTCCGGCTTCGCTGCTTTTTGGCCTGAGAGCTTATTTGCTCTGGCAAGCCGGCGGCGGCAGTGCCCGGGCGTGGGGAGTAAGGGAAGACATGGATGCGGGCAAAGCCCAGCTTTTGGCAAAATTGATAGCTCTCGCTAAACTCATCATCGGTCTCGCCGGGGAAGCCGACGATAACATCGGTGGTGATGGCCGCCTCAGGCACTAATGAACGGATTAGAGATACCGCCCGCTTAAAGTCGTAAGTTAAATAGCACCGCCTCATCCGCTTTAATACGCTGTCGCTACCGCTTTGTAGAGAAAGGTGAAGGTGGCGGCACAGCCTGGGGCTAGACCATAGCTCAATAAGCCCAGGGCTTAGCTCCTGGGGCTGGAGAGAGGACAGCCTTAAGCGGACAACATCAGTCTCAGCCAAGAGCCGCTGAATCAGCCCGGCCAGGCCAATTCCATTATGGCTATAAGAGCCAATCTCGGTGCCGGTTACTACCACCTCTTTAATACCCTGGGCAAGCCTTAATTTAACCAAGTCGACAACCTGACCTGCCGGCAGGCTCATCTTCTTGGTGCGCACCAAGGGCACAATGCAGTAGGTGCAGAAGCTATCACAGCCATCCTGGACCTTAAGAAAGGAGCGGTTCCTTGAGCTATTAAGACCGCCTAAGTCCCGGGCAGCACTATCCGGCCGAACCAGATAACCCGACTCTTCAAGCAGTCCAAGAAGATTTGCTTTATCTTCATTGCTCAGGACAAGGCCGATACCATTAAGTCTGGTCAGCTCGGCGGCGGCCCTCTCAGCATAGCAGCCGGTGGCAATAACCAGGGCACCGGGATTGCGGCGGTGAGCCTGTCTTAGCAGGTGACGCGACTTCCGGTCGGCAATATGGGTAACCGTGCAGGTGTTAAGGATATAGACATCGGCTGCCTCGTCGGCCGGTACTAACCGATAGCCGGCCTGGGCAAACTTCCCGGCCAGAAGCTCCGTCTCGGCCTGATTTAGTTTACAGCCCAGGGTATCCAGGGCAATTCTGGTGGCCTCAATTTTTCTCTTCACTCTATAACCCCAATCTCAATCCTAACATTATTATAGCAAACGAGATTTATACTTGCAGACAGCCTAGAATTATGCTATAAATAGCCTGATAGCTTTTACCAGCATCACTAATATTATGTCAAATAATCACAACCGGGTTGTCATCACCGGAATCGGTGCTCTGAGCCCCCTTGGACTGGATGCGGCCAGCACCTGGCAGGGCCTGGTAAACGGCAAATCAGGCATTGACTACATCACCCTGTTTGATGCCGAGTCCCTTGAGACCAAGTTCGGCGGCGAGGTAAAGGGCTTTGAACCCACCGACTACATCAGCCGCAAGGATGTCCGCCGCATTGACCGCTTTGCCCAACTGGCCGTGGCCGCCAGCCGGCAGGCGGTAGATGAGTCCGGCATCCAGATTGACCGCCACAACCAGGAAGACATCGGTATTATTATTGGCAGCGGCATCGGCGGCCTGACCTCCCTGTTTGAGCAGATGAAGGTGCTCCTGGAAAAGGGGGCCGATAGGGTCAGTCCCTTCCTGGTGCCAATGATGATTGCCGATATGGCCGCCGCCCAGGTATCAATTACCCTAGAGCTTAAAGGGCCCAACTTCTGCACCACCTCAGCCTGCTCCAGCGGCTCAGACGCCATCGGCGTCGCCTACGAGATTATCAAGCACGGCGATGCCCGGGCCATGCTGGCCGGGGGCAGTGAATCAATCTTTAACCCGATAGGCTTCGCCAGCTTCAATTCCTTAAGGGCCATCTCAACCAGGAACAGCCAGCCACAACAGGCCTCCCGACCCTTTGACGCCGAGCGGGACGGTTTTGTCATCAGCGAGGGGGCGGCCATCCTTATTCTTGAGAATCTTGAAGATGCTAAGGCGCGCGGTGCCAATATCCTGGCTGAAATCATCGCCTATGGGGCCGGCGCCGATGCCTTCCATATTACCCAGCCCCTTGCCAACGGGGAGGGTGCCGCCAGAGCCATGCAAACAGCTCTCAACAAGGCCCATCTTGACCCATCCGAAATTGACTATATTAATGCCCACGGCACCTCCACCCAACTAAATGACAAGATGGAGACCAAGGCGATAAAAACCGTCTTTGGTGACCACGCCTACAAGGTACTGATAAGCTCGACCAAATCAATGCTGGGTCACATGATAGGCGGCGCCGGGGCCATTGAGGCTGCCATCTGCGCTTTTGCTATCCAGAAAAGCCTCATCCCGCCGACAACAAACCTGACCCACCCCGACCCCGACTGTGACCTGGATTATGTGGCCAATGTAGCCCGCCGGGCCAAGGTGACCACCGCCCTGTCCAATTCCTTTGGTTTTGGCGGCCATAACTCAGTGCTGATACTCAGGCAATATGATGAGGCGTGAGCTTGAACCACTGTCACTGGAATCTTAAATCACCGGTTCCAGTGGACTACTGGGCTAACAGCGGCCGCTTTCCCCATCTAATAGCGCAACTTCTCTATAATCGTGGCCTTAATGAGCCATCCCAGGCAGAACTGTTCATCACCGCTGATAGGCGCCTATCGGCCGACCCCCTTCTCCTGCCCGATATGCCCCAGGCAACAGCCAGAATCTACCGGGCACTGCTATCAGCAGAAAACATCGCCGTCTATGGCGACTTTGATGCCGACGGCATTACAGCCACGGCGGTGCTGGTCAAAGGGCTGGCCGCCCTCGGTGGCCGGGTAACCCCATATATACCCCACCGCCTTACCGAGGGCTACGGGCTTAAGGTGGCTGCCCTAGAGAAGCTCAGCCAACAGGGCATAAGCCTGGTGATAACCGTTGACTGCGGCATTACCGCCCTGGCCGAGGTTAAACAGGGCCCAAGGATGGGGCTTGATATGATTATCACTGACCATCACACCCCCCTGGATGAACTGCCCCCGGCCCTAGCCGTGGTCAACCCCAAAAGAAGTGACTCAGCCTATCCCTTCACCGAGCTGGCCGGTGTCGGCGTGGCCTTCAAACTGCTCCAGGCCCTGTACCGCAGCATGGGCAAGGAGGAACAGGTTGACCAACTGCTAGACCTGGTGGCCATCGGCACGGTGGCCGACATTATGCCGCTGCTTGGGGAAAACCGTTACCTGGTGAAACAGGGGCTGAGGTTAATCAATACGGCCCCCCGCCTGGGCATCAGAGAACTGATAACCCTGTCCAGACTAAAGAGCGGCTGTCTGGACCCGGGGGGTATCTCCTGGGTACTGGCACCCCGTCTTAATGCCGCCGGCCGGCTGGAACACGCCATGACCAGCTACCGGTTACTGGTAACCGAATCACCTTCGGAGGCGCAGCGGCTGGCCCTGTGGCTGGAGGCCAAAAATGCCGAACGACAAAAGCTAACCGCCAAGTTCCTGGCCAAGGCCAGGGAGCAGATACTGGCCAAAGAGATAACGCCCCTGCTGATAGCCAGCGATAGTGACTGCCCCATCGGCATCCTGGGGCTGGTGGCCGGCCGGCTGACCGATGAGTTTTACCGTCCGTCTATAGCCATTAGGGTCGGTGAGCTGGTCTCCACCGGCAGTTGCCGCAGTATCCCTGAATTTAACATTACCCGTGCCATAAGCCAGTGCCGCAACCTGCTGACCCATTTCGGCGGCCACGCCCAGGCGGCCGGCTTTACCCTGCCCACTAAGAACCTGGCTCACCTCAAGGAGCGTCTTTCCCAGACAGCGGCCAGTCAGTTGGCCGGTGCCGACCTCCGTCCCCTCCTTGACATTGACACCGAGGTCTCTTTGAGCGAGCTTAGCGGGGCCACCCTCAAGATGGTCCAGCAGCTGGCCCCCTTTGGCCCGGGCAACCCGACGCCCACCTTCCTCAGCCGCCGGGTCAATATTACCGACTACAGCACCATGGGTAATAACGGCCAGCACCTGAGACTGAAACTGAAGCAGGCGGACAGCCTGTGGGACGGGGTTGCCTTCAGGCTGGGCGACTCGCTGACCAAGGTACTGCACCTACCCCTTGACCTAGTGTATAATCTAGAGCAAGACCGCTGGCGTGGGGTGGAAACACTCAGGCTTAATATCCTGGACTTTGCCCCATCAGACCAGACTGATAGAGAATATTGAAGGTGGTGCCCATGGTACCCTATGACTTAGAGCTACTGGCTATCGCCCTGGCCCTGATCCTGGCCTACCTGCTGGGCTCAATCCCGGCGGCCTATCTGGCAGGTCGCCTTATAAAGGGGATAGACATTCGTCAGGTAGGCACCCGCAATATGGGGGCCATGAATGTCTTCTACCAGATAGGCTTCCTGGCCGGCCTCATAGTTCTGGTAGTGGATATCGGCAAGGGAGCGGCGGCAATCGCCCTGGCCTTCTGGCTGGGAACACCTGACATCGTTGTCCTGCTGGCCGGGATAGCCGCTGTATTGGGCCACAGCTTTCCGGTCTGGCTCAGGTTCCGCGGGGGCAAGGGCGGGGCCACCACTATCGGCGTCCTCATCTTCCTGATGCCCTGGGGGATACCTATCGGCCTGGCCCTCTTCGGCCTGGTGCTACTGCTCAGCCGCTTCCCCACCCTAAGCTACAGTGTTGCCCTGGTGTCTTTCCCCTTTGTTGCCTGGCTAATCTACCACGATGGGGTTCTGGTGGCCTACACAATAGCCCTGCTCCTAATCCCGGCTCTGCAGTATATCCCCAGGGTAAAGGAGATACGCTCCAGGTCAGGCAACTGGCGCAGTGCCCTCCTGCGCAAGAATATAAAGGACAGGATGTAAGATAATTAGTGGTACGGTTGCCAATCACTAACCCAAGGGAATTAAGGTACATGTACAACTATTACCTTGGCGTTCAAATGTCATCCTCACCCTAAACTGCTCGGCCACCCACATCGGATAAATGCTCTGGCAGCCGATAACACAAAGGTCTTCACTGTCTGGGAAATCCAGTATTTTGCAGCGGGGTATATTGTACACTACTCTATGCCGAGTCAGCTCAGATACAGAGAAGGGAGTTATCCACTGTAGTCGGTATGTCATCTGATTAGCTGTCATCTTGAAGGCAGAGCCCGGCGAGAGTGCCCTTACCAGTCTCAGTAGAAACAGGGCTGGGCCAGCGTTTTTCCGCTTCAACGCCTCGACTTGAGCACGCTTAAGCTGCTCAATGCCATCTTCACCCATCTGCTTGCGAATGAAGCTGAAGGTGCTTTTTCCCCTCCATATCCAGTTACCATAGGCTATCTCATACTTCTCCTCAAATGAAGCATCCCCGGGAATGGGCTTAACCCCCTCCCGCCAAATCCCTTGGAGCTCGACTACTGCCTGGTTACCCAGGTGTTTCTGTACGAAAGATGGGATAAGCGTGTCACCAAGCTTCACATTGTCTAGCATAATGGTGTACTTCTCACTGTAGGGCATCTCTTTGACTTTTACCATCGCAGTTCCCCTCTTCCCTGAGTCCTTTATTAACTCAATTATACACCTTGGCACAATCCAGGTTACTGGTCTGCTGCCACCTGGCT
>JAUXAE010000091.1 GCA_030620035.1 Dehalococcoidales bacterium | reverse complement strand
ATTCGGCGTCTAAGGGAGGCGAGCCAGAATCCCAAAGGTAACAGGCCGGATTAGGCGAGCCATTGATGGCGGGGTGCTGCTGGGGGAATGGGCGCCAGCAAGCTTAACTTGCTGGGCACTGCCCAAATAGAATGAATAGGGTAGCCGGCAGCCCCCCAAGGGACGACAGGGTATGGCAGCCTGGGCTAAAGGGTAAAACGATATGGGGTGAGCTATGGCACTTATAAACAAGTATGCAGGTAAGGCGCCTAATAAGGGTCTTATTGCCAAGTATGTAGGCAAGAAGCCTAAAAAGAGGGGGTGAGCGGCTATGAAAGTTTTAGCGGTAATGTCCCCAAAAGAGGTCCGGGCGCTTGAGGAATCAGGGAGGCTACCCCGACCCAGCAGGCTGGGGCAGGTTCTAACAGCTTACCAGCCTCTGAAGATAGCCGCGGAGGGAACCCAGGAGCAACTGATAGCCTCTGCTGAACTAGGTTTGCTAGTTCCCCTTGCTGAGGGTAGCAAGCCAGCCGAATCTCCCGGCACACCCAGCACACAGGAGGTTATCGCTAAATTCCTGGCTGCCAAGCGACCCCGCGTCAAGCCTATTTCCCTTAAAAGCTACGAGCTTAATCTGCGCACATTTGCCCGTCATTACCCCATACTGCCTACCGAGCCCGAGCCCGTGGAGCAATACCTGGGGCGCTACAGCACCGAGAACACCGGTATCAACAACATTGATACTCTATTGCGTCAATTCTACGGCTTTGCCAAGGAGCGACTTGGGCTGCCTAACCCGATGGAGAAGATAAAGCCAGCCAGGGGCAAAGCCAAACCACCCCAGCATCTGACTATCAGCCAAGCCCTTCTTTTACAGGACGCCATCCAGGATGACAGGGAGCGGGGGCTTTGGGATTCTATGTTTGGCTTGGGGCTGCGCCTGTCCGAAGTGCGCCGACTGAATGTGATTGATGTTGCTGAGGACACTATCCTGATCCACGGCAAGGAAAGGACCGAGCCGATGCCCCTCTTACCTGAGACAAGAGATGTCCTGCTTAAACTAACGGCAGGCAAGCGCCCGGACGAGCCGGTCTTTAGCGGGCGCAACGGCCAGCCCTTGTCTGACAGCATGATACAGCTAATCGTCAAGCGGCTTTTCCAGCGGGCTGGAATTACCGGGGTTCGGCCGTCACCACATACCCTTCGTCATTCTAGGGGCGTTATATGCGACATTGCCGGGCTTGACGACTACTCCAGCCGCCGCCTTCTTCGCCACGCTGACACCGCGATGACTGACCGGTATTCGGCGCTGAATCTTGAGGAGCTCAGGGCCAAAGAGGAAAAATATAATCCGCTGCGGGTGCTGGCCAGGCAATTGGGCAGAAGACCTTAATCTGCATAATACTTGCCGCATAGACCAGGTCTCTGGTTATCTCCCTATCATTTGCGCTGGGCTCGGGATTGCCTGAAGGGTGGTTGTGGACAAAAATCAGCGAGGCAGCATTATGTTTGATGGCACTTTCTATAACCTGGCGGGGGGAGATAGAGCTGCTGGTTATTGTTCCTTCAAAGAGGTCGGTGATGTCAATAATCCGGTTCTGGCTATTGAGATAAATAACCTTGAATAACTCTTTCTTGAGGTCTCGCATGGAGTGGTAGAGATAGTCAAAAACCTCCTGGGCGGATTTATAAATGGGCTGTTCAATAATCTTCTCTTTGAGGAACTCTCTGGCTACTTCCTGCACCAGCTTGATACCAAAGGCACTATGGGGACCAATACCATCTATTTGCTGTAGCTCTTCAGCGGGAGCTTCCAGGACACCTCTCAGGCTTTTGAATTTTTTGATAGCCTCTTTTGCCGGCGGTTTACAATCCTTGCGGGGTGTACCCAGGCTCAGGAGTAATTCAATAATTTCGTAGTCGTGGAAGCCAGCCAGACCCGACTTAATGAACTTGTCCCGCAATCTTTTCCTGTGCCCTGGTGATATATCACTTGAAGGCATTTTAGGACTCCCCCCTCTTTACATATTCTAGCACTAAGGGGAAGGGGTTTCTATATCGCGATTATTTAACCGTTCTCCTCTGACCTCAACCCGTCCTCTCCTACCAGCTCTACCAGCCGCTGATGAAGTTCGGGGCAATAGTTAGTGTATATTTTGGAAAGCTTGAGGTTAATAACCTTTTCCTCGCTGGTTACACACAGGTTTACCTCGTCCTGTCCGGGGAAGTCTTTAAGGGTGTCAATCAATTTTTGTAGAAAGGCTATATCACTGGCCTCATCACTGGTCTGACTGATGCTGATTAGCAGTCGGCGACTTTTGGCTGGGGCAGCATAGCCTGGAGTTTCCTCAGCTACCACTGGCGCTTCGCCAGGTTCAGCGGTAACCACTTTTTCAGCTGGGGCGGCTTCTGGTTGGTAGCGGCGCACATTATCGCAGTTTAGTTGCACTCTATCATCCCTTAGCCTTACCTTACCTTCAACCAGCAGTATATTTCCTTCCTGCCACAGGTCTTTGGTACTGGTATAGACCCTGGGCCAGGCTACAACCTCAATCCTGCCATCAAGGTCTTCCAGGACAGCGCTGACAAAGGGGTGACGGTCTTTGGTGAACAGGTGGTGAGCTGAAGCTACCATTCCCGCCACCACCACGGTTTGCCCTACTAGCTCAGCGTCAATTTGACCGCACAGGGTAGTCTCTAATGGTGTCTTACCGGCAAATGAGCTGAATGGGTGCTCGGAGAGATATACTCCCATCAGCTCCCTCTCCCAGTCTAGCTTCTCCTTGACGGAAATGTCAGCTACTGCCAGGTCAAGGCTGGGCGTGGGAACTGGCATTGCTTCTCCCCACAGGTCAAACATGGTAGCTTGTCCTGTCTCCCGTAGATGCTGCTCCCGTTGCGCCAGAGATAGAATACGAGTAGTGTTGTGGAGTAGGGTGCCACGGTCGCCTAGGCAATCCAAGGCTCCGACCTTAATCAGACTCTCCATTGCCCGCTTGTTTACCCCATGCAAGTCACAACGGCGGCACAGGTCTTCAATAGATTTGAACTCGCTACCCTTATTGCGCTCGGCAATGATAGGCTCTATAGCCCCAAGCCCCACATTCTTGATAGCGGCTAGCCCGAAGCGGATGGCGGGGACATTGCCTTCGTCCTCTTTTTCTATAGAGAAGCTGGTTTGACTGCGGTTTATATCAGGCGGTAACACCTTAATACCTAGGCGGCGGCATTCAGCCACGGCACTGGCTACCTTCTCTAGCTGGCTGGCATTGATAGTCAGGAAAGCGGTGATATATTCTGCCGGGTAGTTTGCCTTGAGATAGGCGGTGTGATAGGCAATAAGGGCATAGCTGACACTGTGGGCCTTGTTGAAAGCGTAGCCAGCAAAGGGCTCAATGAGGGCAAAGACTTCACCGGCTACCTCAGCCGAAAATCCGTTCTTCTTAGCTCCGGCAATGAAGTTACGTTTTTCCTTTCGCATAACCTCAGAAATCTTCTTGCCCATTGCCTTGCGGAAGATGTCAGCTTGCCCCAGGCTGTAGCCAGCGAGAGCTTGCACAATAAACAGCACCTGTTCCTGATATACAATTACCCCGTAGGTTTCCTCGAGGATGCCGGTGAGTACCGGGTGCGGGTAGCGAATAGGCTCAATGCCGTGCTTGGCTTTGACAAAGGTGGGGATGTGCTCCATAGGTCCGGGGCGATACAGGGCTATCATAGCTGCAATATCACTGAAGGCAGTTGGTTTAAGCTCCTTGATGTAGCGGCGCATGCCAGCTCCCTCTAACTGAAAGACACCAGCAGTTTCCCCTGAAGACAGCAGGTCAAAGGTCTTGGCATCATCCATCGGGATATTGTGCAGGTCAATATCAATGCCACGGTTCTGGTAGATAATCTCCTTTGCCTTACCCAGAATGGTGAGGTTAGCCAAGCCAAGGATGTCCATTTTCAAAAGACCAATATGGGCAATGTCTTCCATGGTGAATTGGGTCATGACCGTTGCTTCACCGTTACCCTTGCTTACCCTTTGTAGCGGGACATATTTGGTAAGGGGTTCTTTAGATATGACTACACCGGCAGCATGAGTACTGGCATGGCGGGCAATACCCTCTACCCGCCTGGCTGAATCAACCAGGTTACGAACTATAGTGTCCTCATAGTAGATATTCCTGAGTTCGCTGTTCTCATCCAGGGCTCGGGCTAGGGTCATGTTTGGGGCAAAGGGTACCAGCCTGGCAATGCGGTCAACATCACTATAGGGCATACCTAGAGCTCGTCCCGTATCCCTGAGAGCTGCCCTGGCGCCTAGCGTGCCGAAGGTGATAATCTGGGCGACATGGTCCTGTCCGTATTTCTGTGATATATAGGCGATAACCTCGTCTCGGCGCTCATCCTCAAAATCTAAATCTATATCGGGCATCTCCTGACGCTCCAGGTTGAGAAAGCGCTCGAAGACCAGCTTATTTTCGATAGGGTCAGTTTCAGTGATACCCAGGCAGTGAAGGACAATGCTGGCAGC
>JAUXAE010000098.1 GCA_030620035.1 Dehalococcoidales bacterium | reverse complement strand
GTCAAGCAGGGTGCCCGGCAGGTGGAGTGTACCGTTAATGGTATTGGTGAGAGGGCGGGCAATGCCTCGCTTGAGGAGATTGTCATGGCCATCAAGACCCGCGGTGACCTTTTCCAGCTGACCACCAGTGTTAACACACGGCAAATCTATAGGACGAGTCGTCTGGTGAGTGAGCTTACCGGCTTCCCGGTCCAGCCCAATAAGGCCATCATTGGTGCCAATGCCTTCCGCCACATGTCGGGGATTCACCAGGACGGTGTCCTCAAGATGCCCATAACCTATGAGATTATGGACCCCAGAACGGTGGGCCTGCCGGCGTCAAGCCTGGTGATGGGTAAACTCAGCGGGCGGCATGCCTTTAGGGAGCGGCTGGCCGAGCTGGGCTACAGCCTGAGTGACGAGGACTTTGACCGTGCCTTCGGCGCCTTTAAGGAGCTGGCCGATAAGAAGAAGGAGGTTACCGACCGGGATATTGAATCTCTGGTGGCTCAGGAACTACGCACTGTTTCTGAGGTCTATCGTCTGGACCGTATTCAGGTAACCTGTGGCGATAGGGGTATTCCTACGGCTGCTATCAGGCTTATTGGCCCCGATGGTCAGGCTGTAGCCGACGCCGCTCTGGGAACGGGTCCCGTGGATGCCGTCTATAGGGCCATCAACCGGCTGGTGGGGGTAGCTAACACCCTTACTGAATTCAGTGTCAAATCGGTTACCGAGGGCATTGATGCCATCGGTGAGGTTTTGATAAGGATAGAGAGCGAGGGGGTAACATATACCGGGCGTGGTGCCGATACCGACATCATTGTCGCCAGTGCCCAGGCCTATATGAATGCCCTAAACAGACTATTAGCGGCCAAGAGGCCGGTCAGCTAGCCTTTCTGGGGGTGCTTTAGATGCCAGTTGAGTTGGAGATGGCCTTCCGCATCCTGCTGGCAGCGGTGCTGGGGGGCATTATCGGTTACCAGCGGGAGAGGGCGGACAAGTCGGCCGGCATAAGAACCAATACCCTTATCTGTGTTGGCGCCGCCCTGTTTACCGTGGTTTCCATTTACGGTTTTGAGGCCGCTGACCCGTCCCGTGTGGCCGCGGGCATAGTGACCGGTATCGGCTTTATCGGCGCCGGCAGCATCATACGCCGGGGGGGAGGTATTGTTGAGGGGTTGACTACGGCGGCCACGATATGGGCGGTGGCCGGTATAGGTCTGGCCGCTGGGGCTGGCCTTTATATAATCTCAGTGGTTACCGCGGTTGTCGTGCTCACTATATTGATGCTGCCCCGTTTTACCCCCTAGACTAGCACACCTAAGAGTTTCTTTAGAGGTAGGAATATTGACCTTAGTTGAGAAGATTCTGGCGGCTCATGCTGGTAAGAGCCGGCTAAGCCCCGGCCAGTTCATCAATGTCAGGGTTGATGTCATCCTGGCCAACGATATTACCGCCCCCATTGCCATCAGGGAATTTAGGCGTATTGGGCTAAAAAAGGTCTTTGACCCCAAAAAGGTGGTCATGGTGGCCGACCACTTTGTGCCCAATAAGGACATCGCCTCGGCCGAACAGGTGAAGGTGATGCGGCAGTTTGCCCTTGAGCAGGGGATAGTATACTTTGAGACCGGGCAGATGGGTATTGAGCATGTCCTGCTGCCTGAGCAGGGTCTTGTTCTGCCCGGGGATGTGGTTATCGGGGCCGATTCCCATACCTGTACCTATGGTGCCCTGGGTGCCCTGGCCACCGGCATGGGCTCGACCGATATCGCCGCCGCTATGGCCACCGGTGACATCTGGATGAAGGTGCCGCCAACGATAGCTTTTGCCTATCACGGCCGGCTGGGTAAATGGGTAGGCGGTAAAGACCTGATCCTTTTTACCATAGGCGACATTGGTGTTGATGGTGCCCTTTACTCGGCGATGGAGTTTAGCGGTGAGGCCATAGAATCTCTGTCTCTGGAAGGGCGGCTTACCATGGCCAACATGGCCGTTGAGGCCGGGGCCAAGGCCGGTATTTTCCGGGTGGACGGTAAGACATTAGCTTACATAAAATCAAGGGCCCAGCGTCTTTATACCGTCTATGAGCCGGATAGTGATGCTGAATACGCCCGAATTATTGAGTACGATGTCTCATCCTTGGAACCCCAAGTAGCCCTACCCCACTCTCCGGCCAATGTCAGGCCCATCAGCCAGGTGGGGGAGGTAAAGATTGACCAGGTGGTTATCGGTAGCTGCACCAACGGCCGTCTTGAGGACTTACGAGTTGCGGCCGGCATATTGAAGGGGAGAAAAGTGCACCCCAGGCTGCGCTGCATTATCATCCCCGGCTCACAGCAGGTATACCTTGATGCCCTAACCGAGGGCCTGATAGAGATATTCATCAGGGCCGGCGCCGTGGTCAGCACGCCCACCTGCGGCCCCTGCCTTGGCGGTCATATGGGGGTTCTGGCCGCCGGCGAGCGCTGTGTTGCCACCACCAACCGAAACTTTATTGGCCGCATGGGCAGCACCAAATCGGAGGTCTATCTGGCCAACCCGGCTGTGGCCGCGGCCAGTGCTATAATGGGCAGGATTGCCAGCCCGGAGAAGGTAACAGGTCATGGCTAAACTATGTATATCGTGGCAGGAAAAACTGGCTGATGATAAGGGTCTGCCCAAGGTCGTAGAGATCACCGATAGGATGAGCAAGAGATGGGGCACGGGTACGGTTGTTATTCCGGCACCCAGGGAGGTAGATGAGATTATGAGAAAAGTCCCCAGAGGTAAGCTTATTACCGTAAATCAAATTCGGTCCCTGCTTGCCCAGAGACATGGCGCTACCATCGGTTGCCCCATAACTACCGGTATTTTCCTCAATATTGCGGCCAAAGCTGCCGAGGAAGCAGCCGCCGAGGGAAAGAAAGATATTACTCCCTACTGGCGGACACTAAAGTCTGATGGCAGCCTGAACGAAAAATATCCCGGTGGTGTAGAGGCCCAGGCCGCACGTTTGAGAGAGGAAGGGCACACTATTGAGCCGGGCAGGGGCAAAAAGCCACCCAAGGTGAAGGATTTTGAGAGGAGTTTGGTGAAGGGTTAATGAAGAGCATAATCAAACAAATAAGACTTTCACGCCAATCATCAAAACATGACTTTGAAGCTTCATTCGGAGCTTTAGAATATAGCATTAGAAATGCTAGAGAACTCAACATATTTCTTGAAAAGCTAAAGGCAGATAAAAACCTTAGATATGAAGCGCGAAATCATCTTATAATTACCAGTGTAAGTTCTGCGGATGTATTTCTAAAGTTACTTGCTGTAGACCTAATAGAATCCTTTATAGATAGAGATGAGGATATAAAAAAAGAGTTGAAAAAATATACATTCACCTTGAACGATGTATTAGAGCTAGAAGCTGAAAATGTGACTATCGGTGAAATAGTATATGCAACCAAATCATTTTATGATTTAAATGAGATAGAGAGATTTTTTAGTTCTCTAATGGGCATAAATGAAAAAAAGTTAAGAGAGCAAATTGAAAACTGGGGTGTTATCATTCCGCTTAACGGCAGAGAAGTCCGTATCTGCAAAGATTATCCACATTATCGCCAAATAATTGAAGAACTAATAAGTATGAGACATGAACTAATTCACCACGGTCAATTAAAGAGAATGCCTAGCTTAAAAAATATCAATATATCCATTGAGAATCTAATTGCTTACTTAAGTTCGATAGATCATGTGATGGAATATTACTGGGAAACAAAAGTAAATAGGATGGCAGATAGAATTTAAGTAAGTAGGTCATTATATATGCTCAAAGGTAGAGTCCATAAATACGGTGCCAATGTGGATACCGATGCCATTATTCCGGCTCGTTATCTGAACGTGTCTGAGCCATTAGAGCTGGCCAGGCACTGCATGGAGGCTATAGATATAGATTTTGTTAAAAATGTCAGGCCAGGGGATATAATTGTGGCCACGACCAACTTTGGCTGCGGCTCATCAAGGGAGCATGCCCCGCTGGCTATCAAGGCATAGGGGGTTTCTAGTATAATAGCCAGGAGCTTTGCCCGCATCTTCTTTAGAAACGCCATAGATATCAGCCTGCCCTTATTA
>JAUXAE010000076.1 GCA_030620035.1 Dehalococcoidales bacterium | reverse complement strand
ACGACCATCTCGTCCCTGACCCTTCTCAAACTCCACCTCCTGCCCTTCGTTAAGGCTATTAAATTCCACTCCTTCAACATCGTTGCGATGGAAGAAGAGGTCTTCTTCCTGGTCTGTCTTGATAAATCCATAACCACGGTCCATGAGCCTTCTGATTGTGCCCTTTGCCATAATATACTCCTTTCCCTTCTCCAGTTCCGCTGGTTGGACTAAAATCTTATCTGCTATTCTGCTTCTTTCTTGGGCATTTGTCAATATATAGCTAGGGGGCAAATCTACTCCCCGATAGGGGCGTTGTCAATGGGGCTTTGATTTATGTTATGAACACTTGGATTTGGGTTTAATATGTACTGGTCTCTTCGATTAATGATTTAGCCCGTCAATTTTTCAATCTTTTGTAAGATTTCTTCTTTAGTTGGTAGTTGACAACATTCGCTTTGATTATCGTAGATTACGGTACTATTCATTGTTACTTTAAGAATACCAGCGTGCCCTTCTTTGAGTTCTACATTCAGACTAAACTTATCCTTAATAGCTGCCGCCAAACTGGAGGCAATAGGAAGATAATTTCACTCAATGCAATAAGTGATAGTAATAATATTACCCATAAGTATTCCTCCTTTGATATCTATATACGGTGTTAATAATACTAGTTTTTAACGGAAATAACAACGGTCTCGGTATCCATAATTTATGTTATGAACACTTGGATGAATATGCCGGTAACTCTAACTTAACAAGTGGTACACCTTATAGAGGCAGGTCATAGACAATTTGATTTCAGTCTAGTTCCACCACCGTGATGTCGCGTAAATCAATCCAACTAGACAAACGAAAATACCGCACTAATAAGTGATACGTAGCATATGTTTCCTATGATTGTTTCTATCCAACAATTAACCTAATTTCGTCTGGATTAACATCCTCTATATGAATATCAATCCCGTCAATATTAATATCTCTCTTTGACACAGGATAGAATTGGTTCCAGCTATATCCCCGATAAAAGAATTCCCATTTCATTGGCACTATTGAATATACTTTGTCAGAAGGCATACCAGCATAGCGTATACGATTCTTACCAAATCCTAGATTATATGCATCACCAACTGTTAATACTACTGTTTTAGCCAATACAATTACCTCCGTAGTTTTATGACAAATCTACTCCCCGATAGGGGCATTGTCAATGGGATCTTTAATTTATGTTATGAACACTTGGGTTGAATCTACAGTTAGAATTAATAGGGGATTTGTTAATTAACATTCCGTCATTTCGTGCAACTTAGAAGAAAGCAGCACCAATGTCAAGATTGCATCACCCTCTCTAAATCCGCCCAGTTGTGCTATTGCTAACGGTCCCAGCCAGTCACCAATAAGCAAAAGTGTTAATTCACTATGGCCGATTAAATCTAGATGGAATAGCTCTATCAAGCGGTACCTAGAGCAAGGAGCCAAAGTGCTCAAGGATAGGGCCAGCAAAAACAGACTCATTGAGCGCTGTGGTGACACCTTGCCGAATTCCAGATAGCTCCTCCAAAGGGGTTCCCGGAGGCAAAGCCACGAATTTATCCAATAGGAGAACGATGACTATGCAGAGTGCCGCTCCGATAATCAAACCAAGAACCACTCCACCGAGACGATTAACCCGGTCTGGAATTACTTGCTTAATACGTGGCTCCAGTATACGGTGGCCCAGCACTGCTGCCACTATGGCCACAATTGCACAGATGATAACAAAGGCTACAATTTCAGCTACGCCACTTGCTGAAATAAAGCCTAGCTTGTCTGCCAAGGAGCCATAGAGTAGCAGGGCTACAAAGATACCCAGACAAAGTCCAATAAACTCGGAGACAAAGTGAAGGAAGCCATGCCTCCAACCATCGAACGCTAGAATTGCCAAAATGATGATGAGTGCTATGTCGAGCCAGCTCATTAGTCAGTATCAACCCCCGTATCGGGACTTCAGTTTAGTCTCATAAAGAAATACTGTCAATTTCCCAATAGATGAACTGCTAGATGGTCGGAAGTAACAGAAAGCCAGAATGTGTAGTGGGAATACGACTGGGGAGCCCTTTATGGAGCTCCCCAGTTTGTTGTTCTACTGGCCCCTTGATTTAACCGGCCCGCTGCCTTCGAGCCACCAGCTGCCAGGCTATGGCCAATAAAATGAGAGCCGGCAGTCCGGTTACCAATAGGAACATATAGGCGGCTGTGGGCTCTAACTCGGCAAAGGAGCCGACAAGGTTCTGAATGGTAAACAAAAGTAGTGCCAGTCCGATTACTCCAATGAGCCACTCATACCAGGTTACCTTGATGTCCCGGCCACGCAGCCAGAGCACCAGCGCCAGTAAAGCGGCACCGAAGAGGGCGTCCGGATCAAGAAGGCCAGTGAGTGGTCCGACAACCAAGCCGAAAATCAATAGCAGCAGGATGGAGGGCAGATGGAGACGCCAGGCCAACCACTCGGCGGTGATGCCCAGGATGATGATGCTGGCTAAACCGAACAGTAGGTTCTCAGCCATAAAGAGTAACCCCACGTTCAATGCCGGCTGTCATTCCCTTAATATACCCTACTTATATCACACCGGTAAACCCGGGGGCCATCCCTAAGGACCTCTCGGCAGCTAACATTGACAAGCCGTCTCCCCGTGCGTATTCTATGAAACAGAGGCGGCCTCTTTAGCCAAGGTATGTCGGGGGAGTGACGTGAGCAGAAGCAGGGCCAGCACGGGTAAGAAAGAAAAAAGGGATGTCATCTACCTGATTCCGCACACCCACTACGACGCTATATGGGTTTTTACCAAAGAAGACTACTTCTACATAAATATAGACCTAATCCTCAAGAAGGTGGTCAGCCTCCTGGAAACAAGCCCAGACTATAAATTTTTGATAGAGCAAACCTATCTGTTGGAAGAGCTTGACAAACGGTACCCCGAGCTTTTCCGAAAAATCGGCAAATTCATAAAAGAGGGCCGGATTGAGATCGCCGGCGGCGAATACCTGATGGCCGACACCATGCTCCCTCAGGGAGAAACACTGGTAAGGGACATAATGATGGGCCGGCGGTTTATAAGAGAGCACTTTGGCGTGGATGTCAGGGTAATGTGGCAGGCGGACAGCTTCGGGCTTAATGCCCAACTGCCCCAGATATACCGCAAATCCGGCTACCAGTATGTCGCCTTCCGGCGGGGAGGTACCCAAAACAAGCCTTCAGAATTCATCTGGCAGGGCCTGGACGGCACCAGGTGCCTCACCCATTTTATGCCCCTGGGCTACCGGGCGGGCCTGGACCTAGGCAAGCTGGTGGATAGCTACCGAGAGCTAAAGAGGGACGCCGCCACCGGCCACATACTCATGCCCTCAGGCAGTGGCGTCACCATGCCCCAGGAGGATACTGTGGCCGCCGTCAGGCAGTGGAACGAGAAGTACACCACCAAACTGAAGATTGCCACCCCGTTAGAATTCTTTGAAGCCGTAAGCAAAGAGGCCGCCGAATTGCCTATCAGAGAGGGGGAGATGTACTGCGGACGGTTTTCCAAGGTTTTCCCTGATGTTGCCTCAAGTAGAATCTGGCTCAAGCAGGCACTAAGAGAGTATGAGAACAGGCTGCTCACCTTTGAAAGGTTTGCCACCATCGCCAGCCAACTGACCAACGGGGACTATATTGAAGAAATCCATGACTTGTGGAAGAAGCTCCTGTTCCTATCCTTCCATGATGTCGCCCCGGGGACAGGCATGGATGAAGGCTATGGCGAGGCCAGGCAGAACATAGGCTTTCTGTCTAGTCAACTAAGCTACTTGACACCTAGAGTGCTAAGCTCCATTGTTGAAAGCGACGCCAGTGGTGAAGACGATAGCGATGTGGTCGTTTTTAACCCGCTCTCCTGGGAGGTGTCCAACTGGGTGGAGATTGATATGACCTTTGATGAGGGCAAGGTACACCGGATAGAAGGTCTAAAGAGCGGCCGGGAAGAGATAGATATTGAGTTTATCCGGTTCTCCAGGTATGGGGATGAAACACTGAGAAATGCCACCATCGGCTTTGTCGCCAGTGTGCCCGCCATGGGCTACCGGGTCTATAAAATCCTGAGGAAAAAACCGAAGGACAAGAGTAAGACAGCTCTTATACTAAAAGGCAACAAGATTGGGAACCGATTCTTCCAAGTCAGCTACTCCCCGGATACCGGACTAATTGAGGTATTCAAGGATGGCCAAAAAATATGCCAAGGAAACGAGATGGTCATTGATGAGGAGATCGGTGACCTTTACTATCACAAACAGGGCCTCAAAATGCCGCTCAAAACAGAGGGCGGCGAAGGCATCAAGTACGGCTCATTTAGGGTCACTAACTTCTGGTTTGATAGATCAACGCACCTAACACCCTTAAGAAGGGTTATCAACATTAACACCGACTACTTCTCACTGAGATGGCCCTACCGGCTGGTGGATAGACTCGAGCCACTGATCTGGAAACACCGCTTTCTCAGCTTTCAGAAGAAGGTCATCATCTACAGAGACATCCCCAGAATAGACTTTGTCACCGTTGTGGAAAACAATCACCCCAGGATAAGGCTAAGGGCCCGGTTTAACACCGAGATTACTAGTTCAGAGTATACCTGTGAGTCTCAGTTCGGCGCCGTTACTAGAAAAACCAACCAGTATTACCTGAGACCCGAGGGCTGGCAGGAGCAACCCTCCGGTATCTTCCCTTCTTTGAGGTGGTTTGACCTAAGCGATGAGGAAAAGGGCCTGACCGTCATCAACAAGGGCAATCCCGAGAACGAGGTCAGGGACGGCAACATCTATATAACCCTGTTTCGGGCGGTGGACATGCTCTCCTCTGATGGTGCCGCCGGTCCGGCCATCCCGGTCCCTGAGGCCCGGGAGATTGGCCGGCACACCTTTGAGTATTCCATTCACCCCCACCAGGGTGACTGGCGACAGGCCCAGTCCTACAAGCACGGCTATGAGTTTAATTACGGTTTGATAGCCTTCCAGTTGCCCGGGACAAGGAAGTACCGCACCAGCCGGTCATTCTTAAAGGTTGAGCCCGATTCCCTTATCGTGACCGCCCTAAAACAGGCCCTAGATGGCGACGGCCTGATAATCAGGCTCTACGAAGCCTGCGGCCGGCAAACACAGGCCACGGTTACCCTATTTAAGGCACCGGAGCAGGTGACCGTAGTCAACCTGATGGAGGAAAAAGACCGGGAATTTGATAAGAAGATTGAACTGGACGGGGAAAAGATTAGCTTCTCTATCAAGCCCTTTGAGATAGTGACCCTCAAGGTAAGGCTGTAGCAACGCTTTGGGCTAACTTGAAAGCATCCCGCTAAGATAGTAAGATACTTTTGACGC
>JAUXAE010000120.1 GCA_030620035.1 Dehalococcoidales bacterium | reverse complement strand
AAGGCCATAGACGCCGGCGCCGAGGATGTTAATACAGAGGATGGCTATCTAGAGATTTATACCAGGCCTGAGGAGATGGAGAAGGTCAGGACAGCCCTGGAGCAGAGCAGGCTGACCATCAATTCGGCTGAGGTTTCAATGATGCCCAAGACCACGGTTGAACTTGATGAGCACACCGCCCTGCAGGTGCTCAAGCTTCTGGATAAACTGGAGGAACTGGACGATGTCCATCATGTCTCCTCAAACGCCGATTTTCCGGCCGAAGCCCTGGAGAAATACGGGGCTTCAGGTCTAAGCTGAGCTAATGAGGATTTTGGGTATTGACCCGGGCACAGCCGTCGTCGGCTACGGAGTCATCGACACCGACCGAGATGAAATGACCTTTATCTGCTGTGATAGCCTGACCAGCCCCCGGCGCTCTCCCATCGGGGAGCGTTTGAGCTATCTGTACACCAAGCTCTCTCAGATAATCTCATACTATCGGCCCGAGGCCGTGGCCGTAGAACAGCCCTTTGTGGCCAAGAATGCCCGCTCGGCACTGGCCCTCGGCAAGGCCCAGGCAGTGGCCATCCTGGCGGCGGCCAACCAGGGAATCCCAGTCTATGAATACACACCGGCCCAGATAAAGCAGCGGGTGGCCGGCTACGGGGCCAGCTCAAAGGAGCAGATTCAGGAGATGGTCCGGCTTCAGCTTGACCTGCCAGAAGTGCCTCAATCAAACGATGCCGCTGATGCCCTGGCGGTGGCCATCTGCCATTTAAGTGAGGTACACCTTCAGAACATTTTGGCGGAACAGGAAAAATGATAGCCAGTCTTAAGGGGAAACTGGAATCGCTGGGTAGTGACTCAGCCATTATCAATGTTGGCGGTGTCGGCTTTGAGGTGCATATGTCCACCTCCACCATGAGCAAAATGGGGGTCATCGGCCGGGAGGTAACCTTATACACTCACCTCCACCTCAGGGAGGATAACGCCAGCCTCTACGGATTTGCCACCACCGAGGAACTGGACCTCTTCCAGGCCTTGCTCAGTGTCTCCGGGCTGGGCCCCAAGCTGGCCCTGGCCATGCTCTCAACCATGGAGGTAGAACAACTAGTTATGGCCATCGCCACCGGCAGCACCGACCTCTTGACCAGCATTCCCGGAATAGGCAAGAAGATGGCCCACCGGCTGGTCTTGGAGCTTAAAGACAAGATAGCCGCCGGCTGGGTAGCCGCCGCCGAGGCATTACCGTCCGAGGGCAACGCCGAAGTCCTGGCCGCCCTGACCTCCCTGGGCTATTCCGCATCCGAGGCCACCCGGGCCGTAGCCAGCCTGCCCAGAGACGAAGAGCTTAGCCTTGAGGAGAAAATTAAACTGGCGCTGGGGTATTTCGGGGGGAAGTAAATCAAGAAATAGCTAAATCGAGTGCTTCCTTCAAGTTCTCTAGTATAGTTGGGCCAAAAGCAGCAAATATGGCACCTATTATAAGGCCCCCTACGAGGGTCTCTATCCTTTTTGTAACAAACGCTACCCCAGCAGAACCAAAAAGAATAGCAAGGAAGATACCTAAATAAAGAGTTAATTCTAACTCTTGCCCAAAGGGCAGAAACAATCCGATTATAAAAAGAACTACAACTAAAACACCAAATATTTTAGCTCTCATTTTGTTGCCTATTCTTAATGCTCCTCGTCATCGTTCAACAAGACACCTTGTCTTGCTTGCGGGCTTTCAAGTTAATGCCTAAATCCATATTTAACGCCTCTGCGACTTTATAGAGCGTCCCGATGGTTATATCGTGGTCTCCCCTCTCAAGCCTCGCAATAGCAGGCTGATGCGTACCAACTATCCGAGCTAAATCACGTTGACTCATAGATAACTCATTTCTACGAGCTATTAATCGCTGGATAATCTCGTACTTAGGCTTTAAAGCTTCATAGTGGCGGCGAATACTGGGTTTTTCAAGCAGTCCAGCTTTGAAATCTTTAAAATCGGTTCCGTCCATTTTGAATTAACCTTTCAGAGTTTATACAATAATAATAACATTTATGTTATTATCTTACAAATAGAACCTGGTCAGTGTTTACTTGATGAGCGTTCGTTATAATCATCCATTCGCACTTCAGCTAGTTCAATGTCTCTCTTAAGCAATTTATCTCTCTTTTTTAGTATCGCGTGCAATAGAACATATTTCCGACCAGAAGATGCGAAATATAATATGCGATAGTAATTGGTACTATGTTTAATCCTAAGCGACCATATCTTACCTTTGACCTTCTCAACGTAGGGCTTCCCGAGGAATAGATTGAACCTGTACAGCAAATCAAATACGTGTAGGATTTCACCAATTGCTTCATCTGATTGGCCAAGAATAAAATCCTTAACAGGTTCATTCCCATCCTTACCTCGATAGAAGACAACCTTCCAATCCATATTCGCGTTGTATCACGTTTTTACCAATTGACACCGGGGCCCTCAAGCGTACTTGCCCTGGGGATAATCACGAAATTGAAAGCCCTCTCTAATGAGACTATACTTTACTTATGCCACCCTTTGAAATAGTCTCCGAATTCGGCCTCACCGGCGACCAGCCCCAGGCGGTGGACAAGCTGGTGGAGGGCCTGGAGAAGGGCTATAAGCACCAGACAGTGCTGGGGGTTACCGGCAGCGGTAAGACCTTCACCATGGCCAACGCCATCGCCCGGCTGCAGAGGCCGACCCTGGTCATCAGCCACAACAAGACACTGGCCGCCCAGCTCTACTCCGAGTTCAGAGAGTTCTTCCCCAACAACGCCGTGGAGTACTTTGTCAGCTACTATGATTACTACCAGCCTGAGGCCTATCTACCCCGCACCGATACCTATATTGAGAAGGAGATAGATATCAATG
>JAUXAE010000003.1 GCA_030620035.1 Dehalococcoidales bacterium | reverse complement strand
TAGTGCCCCACGAATGATACGGTAGCGAACGCCGGGTAGGTCAGGCACCCGGCCACCACGGATGAGAACCACCGAGTGTTCCTGCAACTCATGGCCCTCACCGGGGATATAGGCGGTTACCTCCATGCCGTTGGTCAGCCTCACCCTGGCTATCTTACGCAGTGCCGAATTGGGCTTTTTGGGGGTAGTCGTCTTCACCTGAACGCAAACCCCTCGCTTCTGCGGAGAGCCCTTACCCCATATCATCTTGTTCTTCAGGGCATTATAGCTGTAACGCAGCGCCGGCGTCTTGGCCTTCTTTGAAACCCGCCTACGCCCTTTTCTAACAAGCTGATTAACAGTGGGCATCTTCTCCCTTTCTATAGTTAATCGTCCAGACAATTACAAAGGATGAGCTAAGGCTCATCCTTTTAACGCCTAATAATAGCCTGAGACAGATTTCAAGCTATCATAGGTTATAGCTGAACCACAAACGACCTAACAATATATCATAGGTAAGAACAAATGTCAACAACTGCCACCTCATCTTATCAGATGAGGTGGCCGCTTGACAAAGTATCTTTTATGTGCTACTTTTGCCAGCAAAGGTAAGCTTAAGAGAATGCCGGTTAATACTGCCCCCAGAGGATTCTATTACCCATACTTCACATTTACCGGGCGCACCGGGTGCGCTTGGGGGGTACTGGCATGAGATTTTAATTATAGAGTCGCCAGCCAGTCTTAAGAAGGTTTCAAGTAATATCCTCCCAAGCGGGAGGATTTTTGTTGCTAAGGCTACGGGGCCACTAACAGCCAGAATAAAAATGCCAGGGGGAGATAATGATAATAATGAAAAAGGATGCCACAGCGGAAGAAATAGAACATGTCATCGCTGAGATAAAGAAGTACGGGCTAAGAGCCGATATCTCCAAAGGGCAATTCAGGACAATAATTGGCCTAATCGGGGATGAGATGAGGGTACCATTTGCCCACCTGGCCGCTCTGCCTGGGGTAAAGGAGGCCCGGATGGTGGAAACCCCCTACAAGCTTATCAGCCGGGAATACAGCAGCCCATTTGAGGCCGAGGGTAAAGGCTATATAGTCAGGGTGGGTAACATTGAGATAGGCGGCGATGAGCCGGTCTATATTGCCGGCCCCTGCGCCGTGGAGAGCCAAGAGCAGCTGTTCAAGACGGCCCGGGAGGTAAAAAGGGCCGGCGCCCATATTCTAAGAGGCGGCATCTTCAAACCGAGAAGCTCGGTTCACTCCTTCCAGGGCCTGGGTTCTCTGGGCCAGAACGAGGCCGAGGAAGCCCTTAGCTGGCTCAGGGAGGCCGGTAACAGGTTTGATATGCCGGTGATGACCGAGGTAAGGGGTGAAACCCAGGTTGACCTAGTGGCCGAGTATGTTGATATACTGCAAATCGGGGCCAGAAATATGTATGACCAGGACCTGATGGCCAAGGTGGCCGGCAAGGGCAAACCGGTTCTGTTCAAACGGCACTTCGGCGCCAGCATTGAAGAATTTCTCTCCTTCGCCGAGTATATTGCCGCTGAGGGCAACAAGGATATCATCCTGTGCGAGCGGGGCATAGTCCCGGTAGGTAAAGGCAAGAGCCTCACCAGATACACCCTTGACCTGGCGGCGGTGCCCGTGGTTCAGAAGGAAACCTATCTCCCTATAATCGTTGACCCCAGCCACGCCACCGGCCGCCGCGACCTCATCTTCAGCATGAGCTGTGCCGCTATCGCCGCCGGCTCAAGTGGTCTGATGATTGAGGTACACCATAACCCGGCGGAGGCGCTGGTCGATGCCCAGCAGATGATCACGCCCCAGGAGCTTAAAGAAATCATTGATACCTGCCAGAAAATCAGCCAGGTGGCCTGGAGAAGATAAAAATAGGGTATCTTAAATGAAAAAGTTAACAGTAGACCTAGGCAGCAGAAGCCATGAGATTCACATAGCCTGCGGCCTGCTGGCCCAGAGCGGCCCCAAGTTAAAGGAAATCGGCCTTGGCCCTAAACTGGTCATCATCACCAACCCGGTGGTCAAAGGGCTATACGGTGACGCTCTCAGGCAAGGCCTTACTAAGGATGGCTTCAGCGTGGCCGTCCTGGAGGTTGCCGATGGCGAGGAGCAGAAGACACTCGAGACGGCTGGCTGGCTGTACACCGAGCTTGGCAACATCTACGCTGAGCGCCAAACACCCATCCTGGCCTTGGGTGGTGGCGTCATCGGTGACCTGGCCGGCTTCGTGGCCGCCACCTATATGCGGGGGGTGCCCCTGGTGCATATTCCGACCACCCTGCTGGCCCAGGTTGACAGCAGCATCGGCGGCAAGGTAGCCGTCAACCACGGTCGGCTAAAAAACAACATCGGCGTCTTCTACCAGCCGAGGCTGGTCATCAGCGATATCGGCACGCTTAAGACCCTGCCGGCCAAAGAGTTTGCCAATGGGCTGGCTGAGGTGATAAAGAGTGCCGTCATCGGGGACAGGGAGTTCTTTGGCTTTTTAGAGGCCAACCTTGATAGAATAAAGGCGCGTGAGGAAAAGGTTTTGGAGGAGATTGTCTTCCGTTCGGTCAGGATTAAGGCCGAGGTAGTGGCCAAGGACGAGACAGACCTGAGTTTAAGAAACATCCTGAACCTGGGCCACACGGTAGGTCACGCCATTGAAACGGTCTCGGACTTCAGGATAGAGCACGGCGCCGCCGTGGCCATTGGCATGCTGGCCGCAGCCGGCATCTCAAACCGGCTGGGCATCCTGGAACAAGGTGAACTGGACAGGCTGAGGAAGCTAATTTACGGCGCCGGCCTGCCCACTGAAATCTCAGGCCGCAGGGTAAAGGAAATAATCCAGGCAATGAGGCACGATAAAAAGATTAAGGGTGGCCAGCTAAGATTTGTTCTGCCCCGGGCTATTGGCGATGTCTTTGTCACTGATGAAGTAGATATATCATTAGCAGAGCAGGTTTTGACCGGTTAGAATAATGAAGAAACCAGGAATCTGTGCCGTTATCGCCAACAAAGACCTGGCGGCCATAACCGAGCTTGAGCCGCTGGTGGAGCTATTTGAGGTCCGCATCGACCTTATCGGTGACGGCTGGCCCGAGGTGGCCCGAGGCTTAAAGAAGCCCTGGATTGCCACCAACCGTCTGGCCCAAGAGGGTGGCGGCTGGCGGCAGAGCGAGGCCAGAAGGAAGGAGGAGCTCCTCAAGGCACTCCAGCTGGGCGCCAGTATTGTTGATATCGAGCTTAGTACCCGAAACCTGGAGAAAATAGTAAGCCTAATCAAGAAGACGGCCAAGTGCCTGATTTCATCTCACGACCTGGAGAAAACGCCGTCCCTTGACCGCCTGAAAGAAATAGTTGACCGGCAGCAAGCCGCCGGCGCCGACATCTGCAAGGTAATTACCACCGCCCAGAAATTTGATGACAATGTGACCATACTGCAACTCTTCAGAGAGTTCCCGGAGCGCCCGATGATTGCCTTTGCCATGGGGCCACTGGGCCTAATTAGCCGCATCCTGTGCCCCCTGGTTGGCGGCCAGTTTATCTATGCCTCCAGCCAGAAGGGTGCCGAGTCGGCCGCGGGACAGCTCACCGTAAGCGAGCTAGCCAGGCTGTACCAAAGGGTGAGCCCATGATATCAGCCACCACCAGAGTCTGTGGCCTAATCGGCGACCCTGTAGAGCATTCTATGTCGCCAGTAATGCACAACGCCGCCTTCAAAGATGTTGGCCTTGATTATATTTATCTGCCCTTTAGGGTAAAAAAGGAAAGGCTGGGCCAGGCTATTAGCGGCATGAGGGCCCTGAATATAAGGGGGCTTAATGTCACCATCCCCCACAAGGTAGACGTCATCCCCCTGCTCGACGAGCTGGAGCCGCTGGCCAAAGAGATAGGCGCCGTCAACACCATAGTCAATGATGATGGCACCCTAAAAGGCGATAACACAGATGCCACCGGATTCCTTAAGGCCCTGCAGGAGAAGGGTATAGAGCCAGCCGCTAAAAAGGCGGTCATTCTGGGTGCCGGCGGTGCTTCAAAAGCAATCTCTTTTATACTGGCCAGGCAGGGCTCAAGCCTGGTTATCCTCAACCGGCCACTGGAATTTAACTGGGCGGTCCAGCTGGCCAAGCGGCTTAAGCAGTCTTTTCAGATTGGGGTCACGGCCCAGGAGCTAAACGAGGCCAACCTGAGAGAGGCCTTAAGCCAGGCCAATATCCTGGTTAATGCTACCAGTGTCGGCATGAGCCCCGACAGGGATGAGACACCGGTGTCCCAAAGGCTGCTCAACCCCCGCCTGGTCGTCTTTGATATTGTCTATAATCCCTTAAAAACCAGGCTGCTAAGAGAGGCTGAAGGTGTCGGTGCCCAAACTATAGGCGGCCTTGAGATGCTGGTCTGGCAGGGGACCCTGGCCTTTGAGATGTGGACCGGCCACAGGGCGCCGCGGGCCCTGATGAAAGAGACAGCCATAAAGGCGCTAGGCAGAGATGAAGACTAATGTGGCCCTGATAGGCTTCATGGCCGCCGGCAAGACGGCCGTGGCCGGGGTGCTGGCAAAAAAGCTGGGTAAGCAATTCGTTGAGCTGGATGCCCTGATTGAGCACCGGGGCGGAAAGTCAATCGCCGAGATATTTGAGCAGGATGGTGAGATAGCCTTCAGGGAGCTTGAGATTGAGCTCACCAAGGAAGTCTCGGCCAAAAAGAACCAGGTCATTGCCTGCGGTGGCGGCCTGGTCCTTAACAAGATAAACATTGACCGGCTTAAAGAACAGGCGGTAATGGTCTACCTTGAGGCCTCACCGGAGGTAATCCTGAAGCGTGCCTCAAGCGACAATACCGTGAGGCCCCTGCTTAAGGGTGACCGTAAGGAGCAAACCATCAGGGAGCTTGTGCGCTTCCGGCAGCCCTACTATGAAAGAGCCGCCGATATTACGATAGATACCTCGGAGACGGATATTAACACCATCGCCCAAAAAATAATCAGGCTGCTTCAAAAGGATGAAAGTCTCTATTAATAAAAGCGACCTAAAAGGCAGGGTGGCCGCCCCGCCTTCCAAGAGCTATACCATCAGGGGGCTGATGTCGGCCGCCCTGGCTAAAGGGGAGAGTCGGATAATAAATCCCCTAGGCTCGGATGATAGCGAAGCCGCCCTGGATGTGCTGGAGCAGGTGGGTATCAAGATAAAGAGGGAAAGAAACGGCTGGCAGGTATCGGGCGGCCATTTCCACAAGCCAGCGGCCGAACTCTTCTGTCGTGACTCAGCGGCCACCTTAAGATTCATGACCGCTATTTGTTCGCACATCCCGGGGAGGTGCCGCCTGGTGCCGGGGCCTTCTCTGGCCCAAAGGCCCATCAAGCCCCTGCTTCAGGCCCTGGGGCAGCTTGGGGTAAACGGCCACACTGAGGGTAGCTCGGTAGTTGTTGACGGGGGCAGACTAAGAGGCGGCACCGTGGAGATAGCCGGTGATATCAGCTCCCAGTTCATCTCGGCCCTTTTATTTATCGCCCCATTGGCCGAGGAAGAGGTCACCATCAGGCTGACCAGCCCGCCTGAGTCAAAGCCCTACCTGCTGATGACCCTGGCCTGCCTTGACAGGTTCGGAATAAAGATAGACTCATCGGCAGACTTAAGGCAATTTGAGGTCTCAAGGCAAAGATACCGCCCGACTGATTATAGGGTAGAGGGCGACTGGTCGTCGGCGTCATACCTTCTGGCCCTGGGGGCTATCTCGGGGTCGGTGACCGTCACCAATCTCAACCGGGAAAGTTTGCAAGGCGATAAGATAATGCTAAACTTGTTAACAGATATGGGAGCTAGGGTTACCCTGAGCCGCGATACGGTCACTGTAGCCAGGTCAAGGCTGAAGGCCATCACCGCCGACCTATCTCAGTCCATTGACCTGATGCCCACCATGGCCGCTCTGGCGGCACTGGCCGATGGGGTAAGTGTCCTTAAGGGTATTGGCCGCGCCCGGCTCAAGGAATCAAACAGGGTCCTGGCGGTGAGAGACGGGCTGGACAGGATGGGCATCAGGGTTACCGAGGAGACAGATAGGCTTATCATCACCGGTGGCGAGCCCAGGGGCTCGCTGATAGACAGCCACAACGACCACCGTATCGCCATGGCCTTCAGCATCCTCGGCCTTGCCGTCGGCGGCACCACCATAGACCGGGCTGAGTGTGTCGCCAAGACATACCCCGATTTCTGGGCAACACTTAAAAGGATAGGAGGGGAGGTAGAGACTTATGGACAATAGTCTGGGCAAATTTTTCACCATAACCAGCTTCGGCGAGAGCCACGGGGACTGCATCGGCATCGTCATCGATGGCTGTCCCGCCGGCCTAGCCATCAGCGTAGATGATATCCAGAGGGAGGCCGATAAGAGAAAATCGGGGGCCAGAGCACTGACCACCGCCCGCAGGGAGGATGATAAGATTGAGTTCTTCTCGGGCATCTTTAACGGGCACACCACCGGCGCCCCCATCTGCCTGATAATATGGAACAAGAACATTGATTCCAGTGAATACGACCGGATGAAAGACCTACCCCGACCGGGCCATGCCGACTTCACGGCCATGATGAAATACGGCCGCTTTAACGACTTCAGGGGTGGCGGCCGCTTCTCGGGCAGAATCACGGCCGGTTTCGTTATGGCCGGTGCCGTCGCCCGTAAGCTGCTCAGCCTGGTGGGCATTGAGGTCCTAGCCCACACTGTTGAGATAGGCGGCATCGCCGCCCGGCCCAAAAGCCTTGATGAAATAAGAAAAAACACCGGTCAAAATGAGGTCAACTGCGCTGACCCGGTGGCCGCCGGCAAAATGGCCCGGGCCATCGAGCAGGCAGGGCAGGAGGGCGATAGCCTGGGAGGCATTATAGAAGGTATTGCCCTAAATGTGCCCGTCGGCCTGGGCGAGCCCGTCTTTGACACTCTGGAAGGAGACCTAGCCAAGGCCTTCTTTGCCATCCCGGCGGTCAAAGGGGTTGAGTTCGGCTCCGGTTTTGGCGCCGCCAGAAAGAAGGGTTCACAAAACAACGACCCGTTTGCCATCAAGGCAGGCAAGATAATTACCCTGACCAATAATGCCGGTGGCATCATGGGCGGTATCAGTAACGGCATGCCCATAGTGGCCCGGGTGGCCGTCAAGCCGACGCCATCTATCGCCAAAAGCCAGCCGACGGTCAACATCAAGACAATGAAAATTGCCAGTCTGGCGGTCAGGGGAAGGCACGATGCCTGCATCGTGCCCCGAGCAGTGGCCGTGGTCGAATCAATACTGGCCATAACCCTGTGTGACTTTGCCCTGAGGGCCGGGCTTCTGCCGAGGGTAATAAAATGAGTCTAGAGAACTTGAGGAAAAAGATAGACGAGATTGACGGCCAAATTGTCAGGCTTATCGCCCAGCGGGTAAGGGTTGTTACCGAGATTGGCCGCCAGAAAAAGGAGCTGGGCAAGCAGATTGAGGATAAAGAAAGGGAAGAGGCCATCCTAGAGAACATCAGGGGCCTGGCCCGGCAGGAAGGCATAAGTGAGCTGGACATAGACAGCATCTACCGGCGGATAGTCATCACGGCCAAGGGTCTGCAGGGAACACAGGTCGCCTTTCAGGGGGAAATCGGGGCCTACAGTGAGGAGGCCGCCTTTGGCTTCTTCAGTGCCTCAATCCAGGTAAAGCCCTGTGAGAGCCTGGACGGCGTCTTTAAGATGGTTGAACAGGATAAGGCCCAGTTTGGTATCGTTCCCATTGAGAATTCGCTTGAGGGAAGTATCAGCAAGGTATATGATTTGCTGCTGGACTCCAGCCTCAAGGTATCCGGTGAGATAGAGCTAAAGGTCTCCCACTGCCTGATAGCCAGCCCGGGGGCGACGCTGGACTCAATTAAACGAATCTACTCCCACCCCCAGGCCCTGGGGCAGTGCCAGGCCTTCCTGAAACACCTAAACTGTGAGCTGATACCAACCTACGACACTGCCGGCAGTGTCAAGTTTATCAAGGAGAGGGCAATAACCAATGGTGCCGCCATCGCCGGCACCAGGGCCGCCGAAATCTACGGGATGAAGATTATCGCCCGGGAGATAGAGGACAGCCCCAATAATTTCACCCGGTTTTTCATCCTGGCCAAAAAGGACTCACCACCAACCGGCAACGACAAAACCTCTATTGTTTTCTCGGTAAGACACAAACCGGGGGCGTTATTTGCCTTTCTTAAGGAACTGGCCGATAACAAAATCAATCTGACCAAGATTGAGTCCCGGCCCACCAGACAGAAGCCCTGGGAGTATAATTTCTATCTGGATTTTGAGGGCCACCACGAGGACCCGGCAGCTAAGCAGGCCCTAGCGAACCTGGAAGATTCGGCCCTCTTCATCAAGGTGCTGGGGTCATATCCCAAGGCCAAGCAGTAAGCAGAGGTGACAGGTGAAAATAGCCATCGTCGGCGGCTCGGGCAAGATGGGCAGGTGGTTGGCCCGCTTTCTTAAAAAAGAGGGCAAAGAGGTAACGCTAATCGGCCGCAATCAGGCCCGGCTGGCCCAGGCCAACCGAGGGCTCAATGTTGCCGCCACCACCGACATAGCCGCCATAAGTGAGGCTGACGTCGTTATTATCTCGGTGCCCATCGACCATTTTGAGCCGGTGGTAGCCAATTTGAGCCCGTATACCCACCGTGACCAGATTATCCTAGACATTACCTCTATCAAGGTAGCGCCCGTGGCCGCAATGCATAAATATATCCAAAGGGGAATTATATTAGGCACGCACCCGGTCTTCGGCCCCGGGGCCAGGGGTGTGGCCAGCCAGAACTTTGTCCTGACGCCCACCAGTAAGCCGGAAAGAACCCTAGCCGAGAAGGTCAAGGGCTTTCTGGAGGCCAGGGGGGCTATTGTCTCACTGATGACGCCGCAAGAGCATGATGAAATGATGGCCGTTATCCTAGGGCTGGCCCACTTCATCGCCATAGTCTCGGCGGATACCCTGCTCAAGCTTAAGCCGCCCAAGCAGATGGCGGCCGTTAGCGGCGTTACCTATAAGGTATTAATGACACTGGTAGAAAGCGTCCTCTCAGAAGACCCGGAACTCTACGCCTCCCTGCAGATGAATCTGCCCGGACTGACCAGAATTGAGGAGCTTTTTCAGGAGAGCGGCCAGGCCTGGGCCGACCTGGTAAAGAAGGGGGAAAGACAAGAGTTTATCAGCCGGATGAAGGCCCTAAAGGGCCGACTTGAGCAGGAAACCCCCGATTTCGGTAAGGCCTACGAAAACCTGTATAAGATTGCTGAAGGGTTATAAAAACCTGATTCATACTATTTGCCCAGCAGCTTGTCCAGCTCAACCTGGTTAAAACCGACGACTACGGTATCATCAACCATGATGACGGGAACCCCCATCTGCCCTGATAGGTGAATCATCTCATGGGCAGCCTCTTTATCGGCGGCCACATTAATATCCTGATAAGTAATGCCCTTCTTCTTAAAGTAATCCTTGGCCATCTTGCAGATGGGGCAGGTGGGGGTAGAATAGATGACAACCCTCTTTTCACTTATCTTCTTCTTGCCTACCCTTTTACCGCTTTTCTTTTCAGTCACCCAGGTTACCTCCTAATTCACAACTTGGCCAGTGCCCGATTCTATTACCCAGTGAGGCGGTTGTCAACAGCCTGACTCACCGGGCCTTTGCATTACAGGTGGTCTTCAGGCACTTAGCTATTGACACCAGACAGTTACCGGAGTAGTATTCACAAAGCGAGATTTGACACCGCGGAGTTATGAATGAATTTCCTTAAGGGCCTGGCCCTGGCCTTTTTAGGCCTGCTTCTTTCCCTGTCGCTATTGGTTTTTGGTATCGCTTTTACCCTAAATAACACGGCTCTTGACGCCGATTTTATCAACTCCCAGATTGACCAGCTTGATATACACTCCTTAGTTGATGAAGCAATCAGCGAGCAAACCGCCGAAGATGATTTTCCCGAGGAGTTCCGGGCTTCTCTGGACAGCATCATCCCCAGAATTGAACAGTATATAGAAGAACAGGTCGGCGGCGCCATCGACTCAGTCTATGACTACCTGCTGGGGGAGAGCCAGGACCTGGACCTGGCCCAAATACTAGAGGACACCGTCCTCAACGCAGACTTCATCATATCACTGCTGGATGACCTCGATCTGCCTCCTTTGGTCGAGGAATTCGTTAATGAGCGCATCAGTGAGGAAATCCCCCAAGAGGTAGCCTTTCTGCTTGACCACATATACGAGGCCGTCACCCAACTTGAGCCCTGGATAGAGGAGCAGGCCGAGGCGGTCATTCCACCCGTCCTTGACTATCTCTTGGGCAAAAGCCAGAGTCTGGACATAGCAATCCCTCTGGACACAGTAAAGGAAACCCTGAGGGATGTCCTATGGCAAGCCTTCTTGGATAGCCCACCGCCAGACCTGGCCGGCCTGCCTCCAGCCCAACTGAGGCTGGAGTTCAACCAGTATTTTGAAGAGTTTACCCAGGAGATACCGGCCACCTTTGACATCGACCAGGAATCGCTGGACCTAGAGATTGCCCAGACACTGGACGATGCCGAGGAGACGCTGGGTGAGGTCAGGGAATATGTCGGCTATTTCCAGACCGGTTTCATTGTCCTGATTGTCCTTATACCACTGACTATTGCCGGCATCATCCTTATCAATCGCAATGTGAGAAGCAGCAGCCGCAGCCTGGGTATTATGTTTTTGATTTACGGAGCCTTCACCTATGCCGGCATTCTCATCGCCAAGAACGTAGCCGAATCACAGATACCAGGGGACACACCGGCAGCATTGCAGTCCTGGCTGCCGCAGCTAATGGACGACTCCCTGGCCCCGCTAGAGATGCTGGCTATAGGCGGTATCGCCATCGGGGTGATTCTGCTGGTGGTCTCCTTCGTCTATAAACGGCACCAGGCCCAAGCCTAGGCAAGTCCGATTATCTATTTTCTTAACCTTTTCAGCTAAATATGCTATGCTGTACCCAAACGAAGCCACTAAAGCCGAATCAAGACTAATCAGGAGCAGAGCCGACCATTGTTTAGAATGGGACCCCTGGAAATCGTCATCATCCTGGTGATTGTGCTCATCATCTTCGGGGCCACCAAGATGACACAGATTGGCCAGAGCATCGGTAAGAAAACCAGCTCAGCTGGAGAACAAAGCAGTGAGACGAGGGTAACCAGGGCCGGCCACCCCCGTCTTCAAATAATCGGCATCCTCATTGTTGTCATCGGTGCCGTTCTGATGGCCCTCAGCCTCGGCCTTATAAAAGCAATCGCCCCGTACACTATCTGGGCAGCCGTAATTATCGCCATTGGCGTGACCACGGTAATCATCGCCAGGCGTAGATAGTCCGTCCCATCTCAAGCCCCCACAGTCCATCTTGACACCTAACAGGGCCGATGTTACACTTCTCTCTGCTCTCGGAATTGAAACCAAGAACAAGACGATGGCTTTTAAAAGAATAGGTATTATCTATCATCCACTGAATAAGGCGGCCCACTCCCTGGCCAGGAAACTGGCCGAATTCCTGGACTCCGGTGGTGTTCCCGCCTGGCTATGCTCAGCCTGGGAGGGTGATGAGCTAAAGGGGCAGATACCGGGCACAGACCTGATCCTAACCACCGGCGGTGATGGCACCATCCTGAGGGCGGCTCAGGCAGTGGTTGCCCAATCAACACCCATCACCGGGATAAACCTGGGCAAGCTGGGCTTTATGGCCGAGCTCAGTGCTGATGAGGCCATAGCCAGGCTGCCCGCCCTGCTGGCCGGAGAGGGCTGGATTGATGAGCGGGCGATGCTTGAGGCCGAGCTGAGTACCGCCGGCAAAGAAACCGAGACATTCTACGCCCTAAACGATATGGTGGTCGCCCGGGGTGTCGTCGCCCGGATAATCTATGTCGAGACCAGTATTAATGATCAGTCACTAACCACCTATAAGGCTGATGGCGTAATTGTGGCCACGGCCACGGGTAGCACTGGTTATTCACTTTCCGCCGGCGGCCCCGTCCTTAAGCCACAGGCTAGCGAGTTTCTGCTGGTGCCCATATTGCCCCATCTCAGCCCAGCCTACAGCCTAGTACTTGAGCCCGAAGCAGTCGTCAGGCTAAGGGTCAGCACCACCCACCAGGCAACACTGAGCGTTGACGGCCATATAAACCGGCCGCTGTCAAGTAATGATACCATCAGGGTAAGACACGGCCAAAAGAGGATTCGGTTTCTAAGAGTTCGTCCCGAGACCTCCTTCTACAGCACGCTGGAGCAAAGGTTGAAAGGAAATAGATAGCTTGGCCACCGTAGAAAAGGCCACCATCAAGGACGCCACCCAGATACACCAGCTGGTCAATTACTTCGCCGATAAGGGTGAGATGCTGGCCCGACCGCTCAGCGAGATATACGAAAACATCAGGGACTACTTTGTCATCAGGCAGAGCCAGCGGGTGCTCGCCTGTGGGGCACTGCACGTTAGCTGGGTAGACCTGGCCGAGATAAAATCGCTGGCGGTCACTGAAGACTGGCAGAGCCAGGGGCTCGGTGACCTACTGGTGGCCGCCTGTCTTAAGGAGGCCAGAGAACTGGGCATCCCGACCATCTTTTGCCTGACCTATAAGCCAACATTTTTTGAGAGGTGTGGCTTTACCAAGGTGGCGAAAACCGAGCTTCCCCACAAGGTCTGGGGTGAATGCTACCGCTGTCCCAAATTCCCCGACTGTGATGAGGTAGCCCTTATCTTCCATCTGGAGGAGGAAGACTGACTTGGCCGAAAAAACACTATCCAGCCAACAAATCTATGACGGCCGCACCTTAAAGCTGCGGGTTGACACCGTCAAGCTGCCCAGCGGCCGGGTGACCAATCGGGAGATTGTCGAGCACGGCAACAGCATAGCTATCGTGGCCCTTGATGCCCACGACAACGTGCTGCTGGTCAGGCAGTTTCGCAAACCGGTAGAGAAAGAGCTACTGGAGATACCGGCCGGGGGTATTGAAGCCGGCGAGGAGCCGGTAGCCGCCGTCAAGCGTGAACTGCGTGAGGAAACCGGCTACCTGCCCCAAAGTGTGGAGAGGATGGGTGGCTTCTATTTGTCTCCGGGCTACAGCACTGAATACCTTGAGCTTTTCCTAGCCAGCGACCTTACCCCCGAAAAGCTCGCCGCCGAGGATACTGAGAACATCGAGCTGGTTCTGGTGCCCGTTGGCCAAATTCTGGAGCTTATCCACACTGGGACCATTTGCGATGCCAAGAGCATCGCCGGGCTGATTATCTTTCTATTCTTACACCTAATAAGACGGGTTGGCTAGCCGAGCTGGTCGGAGAGCTGCCGGCCGCCAAGAAGGTGCAGATGCAGATGGGGCACCAGCTGCCCGCCCTGCTGGCCACAGTTTATCACCAGGCGGTAGCCCTTCTCAGAGACCCCCTCCCTTCTGGCCATTTCTTGGGCAGTGTTTATCATATGCCCCACCAAGGGCTTATCTTCCCTAGTTATACGGCTAAGGGCAGAAATGTGTTTTTTGGGGATAATCAGTAGGTGCAATGGTGCCTGTGGCTGGATATCGGGAAAGACGAGCACCTCTTCATCCTGATACAGGATGTCACCGGGCAGCTTGCCATCTGCAATCTGGCAGAAAATACAACTCATCTTTGCCTCCTCTAGGGCCCTTTCTTCTGATAACTTGCCCTGCCCTGCTGAAATAGGTCGCCGCCATAGGCGTCAACGGCGACGATGGCCGGGAAATCCCGAACCTCAAGCCTTAGTATAGCCTCGGCACCCAAATCAGGATAGGCAATAACCTCGGCCTTCTTGACGGCCTTGGCCAGAAGGGCACCGGCCCCGCCAATAGTGGCCATATAAACGGCCCGGTATTTACTGATTGCCTCTTTTACCTCCGGGGAGCGGTTGCCCTTGCCCACCATGGCCTTAAGGCCGGCGGCCAGAAGAGACGGTGTGTAGATATCCATGCGGCCGCTGGTGGTGGGGCCGGCAGAACCAATAACCTGACCCGGCCGGGCTGGCGACGGCCCCATATAATAAAGTGTTTGTCCCTCAAGGTTAAATGGGGGTTTATCTCCTCTATCCAGTGCCTCAAGGAGCCGACGGTGGGCGGCATCACGGGCCGTGTAGACCACCCCGGAAATAAGAACCCTGGTGCCCACGGTCAGCTTCTCTATTACCTCTGGCTCAATTGGTGAGGTAATTTTAATATTGTTTATCTACCTCACCCCCTTAATCCCCCCCTTCAAAGGAGAGGGGGAGGATTATTTTTGAAGGAGCTTCGCCCCTTCAACCTGCCCTCTTGATAATTAACTCTTACAGTACCACCTCCTGATGGCGGGCGCTGTGGCACTGGAGGTTAACGGCCACCGGCAGGCTGGCCATGTGGCTGGGCATAACCTTGGCCTGGACGGCCAGGGCGGTAATACTGCCGCCAAAACCCAGCGGGCCGATGCCCAGGGCATTCACTTCAGCCAGAATCTCCCTCTCCAACCGGGTGACCTCAGGGTCAGCACCTGGGCTACCCACCGGGCGTAAGAGGGCCTTTTTGGCCTCAAGCATCGCCTTTTCGGCGGTGGCACCAATGCCCAGGCCGATAATCAAAGGCGGGCAGGGATTGCCGTCGGCCTGGCTAACAGTGGCTACCACCAAGTCAACGATGCCCTGCCCGCCGGCACCGGGCTTAAGCATCGCCAGCCGGCTCATATTCTCAGCGCCGCTCCCTTTGGGCATAACAGTAACTTTCAGTCTATTGCCGGGGGCCATCTCGGTATGAACCACCGGTGGCGTATTGTCCCCGGTGTTTATTCTGGCCGAGAAGGGCCGGCTGACCACGGACTTACGTAAATAGCCCTGGCCGTAGCCCTGGCGCACCCCTTCTTCTATAGCTGTATAGAGGTCACCGCCGACAACATGAACCTCCTGGCCCACCTCCAGGAAAACAACGGCGGTGCCACAGTCCTGACACAGCGGCCTCTTTTCCTCCCGGGCGATACGGGCGTTTTCTATAAGCTGGCTCAAAACATCCCGGCCCAGCGGGGATTCTTCCGTCTCCTGGGCCTTTTTTAGTGCTGATAGTACATCATCACCCAGCTCATAGTTTGCCTTCTGGCAAAGCTGGGCTACAGCTTGGGTAATGACACTAGCTTCAATTTCTCTCATTTGGGATTAACCACTTTATTTAAGAGGGGCTTCGCCTCTCTTTGACTCTCTTTTTAATATTTTACTCCTTCAAAGGAGAGGGGGAAATACTTTCGGGAAGGGGCTTCGCCCCTTCCCGCTACCCCAATTTCATAGTCTTAATTGTCTTCTTCACCGCCTCGGCTGAGGTAGCTAAAGTCTTCTTCTCTTCTTCAGTCAGCTCCAATTCTATTATCTGCTCAATGCCGCTTCTGCCCAGCCTTACCGGGACACCGATAACGGTATCCCTAATGCCGTATTCCCCCTGAAGGTAGGCGGCACAATTAAGAATTTCCTTGTTATCACAGACTATGGACTCAACCATTTGGGCCACTGCCGCCGAGGGCGCGTAAAAGGCACTGCCCATTTTAAGCAGGTTGATAATCTCGGCGCCACCCTTAATAGTTCGGTCTACCAGCCGCTCTATCATTTCCCGGGGCAGGAGCTTGGTTATCGGGGTGCCCCCGACACGAGACAGCCTGGGGATAACCACCATGTGCTGACCATGCTCACCGAGGACACAGGCCGAGACCTGGGCCGCAGGTACCCCAAGCTCGGCGGCCATAAAGCTGGCCAGGCGAGCGCCATCCAGGATACCGGACAGACCCAGTACCCTGCTGGACGGAAAGCGGCTGACCTTGAGGGCCAGATAGGTCATGGCATCCACCGGATTGGTCACCATAACTATAATGCTGTTGGGCGAGAAACGGGCCACATTAGCGGCAACCTCGGTGACGATTTTCATATTGACCAGCAGCAGTTCATCACGGGTCATACCCGGCTTTCGGCCGGTGCCGGCGGTAATGACGACCACATCTGATTCTGCCGTATCCCGGTAGCTATTGGTACCCAATATGTGACAGTCAAACCCTAGGATGGGTGCCGACTGCTGTATATCCAGCGCCTTGCCCTGAGGCACACCCGGGATAATATCCATCAAGACGATATCGGCATGGCCACGCTCAGCAATCCGCTGAGCCAGGCTGGCACCGACATTGCCGGCACCGATGATACTAATCTTGCTTATCGACCGCGCCCCCTTTATACCCCTCTCCTTCAAAGGAGAGGGGGTACGATTACATAAGAGAGGCGCCGCCTCTCTTCGACTCCCCATATTAGGACTGCGTTCCTCTTTAGACTCCCCGCAAGACTTCTTGGCAACTCCCAGAGACGACTCGAGGGCGGGAGGGTGGGAAGAAAGAGTCACCAAAAAGCCTGGATTGTAACCCACCTCACCCTCTTGGTTATGTAAGAGGAGCTTCCCTTTCTATTTTGACTCCTTTAGTTTTTCAATAACGGCATCGGCCACCTCGGAGGTGCCCACCGCCGGCTCCCCCTCAGGCTTCAGGTCATAGGTAACATTCCTGCCCTCGGCGATGACCTCGGCTATAGCCTTCTCCAGCCGCTGAGCAGCCTCTTTCTCACCGAGGTGGTCGAGCATCATCACCCCGGAGAGCATCATGGCCATGGGATTGACCTTGTTCTGCCCCCTATACTTGGGGGCGCTGCCGTGGGTCGGCTCAAACAGGGCAAAGCGATCACCAATGTTGGCCCCGGGGGCCAGCCCCAGGCCGCCGACCAGGCCGGCACCCAGGTCTGAGATTATATCGCCATAGAGATTGGGGGCAACTATTATGTCAAACTGCTGCGGCCTTTTAACCAGCTGCATGGCCATGTTATCAACAATCCTGTCCCCAAACTCAATATCAGGGTAGTCCCGGGCCACCTGGCCGGCGACAGACAAGAACAGCCCGTCGGAGAACTTCATAATGTTGGCCTTGTGCACCGCCGTTACCTTCTTTCTTTGATGGCGGCGGGCATAGTCGAAGGCGAAGCGGACAATGCGGCGGCTGCCCCTCTCAGAAATCAGCTTGATGCTGAAACCGGCATCCTCCCCAACCGATGCCTCTTTTGTCTCGGCAAGCAGTTTTATTAACCGGGCCGCCCCTTTAGACCCTTTCTCAAACTCAATGCCGATATAGAGGTCCTCCATATTCTCGCGGATGACGACAATGTCCACATCTGAATAGCGTGAAGGAACCCCGGGATAGCTCTTACAGGGGCGGACACAGGCATAGAGGCCAAGAGCCTTACGCAGGGCGACATTGATGCTCCTAAAACCAGAGCCTACCGGGGTGGTCACCGGCCCCTTAAGGGCTACCCTATTCTTCCTGATGGACTTGAGGACATGCTCAGGGAGTGGTGTGCCGTACTTTTCCACGACCTCGGCACCGGCATAGACCACCTCCCATTTAAGGCCAACACCAGTGGCTTCCAGAACCCGCCGCGTCGCCTCGGTAACCTCGGGTCCTACTCCGTCGCCCGGAATAAGGGTAATATTATAGGTCATCAATATATCCCCTTCCGATTGTTGTTACGGAAACCCCCTCAAATTATTTATGCTATATCACCATAATTACCCAAAGTACTACTATCACTAAGGGTATTGCATAATTGAATAAGTAGCGAGCAATCCTTCCCCCTGGAAACTTAACTCCTGGTTTGAGATACTCGAACCAGTCCGTTCCTGTTGCTGGTTGCAAGCTAATTATCCGCTTCATCCACGTATCAACATCCTTTCCCTTAGCCTCACATATTATCACCCAAATGATAGCAACTATCCAGCCAATAATGGCCGGAAACAAAATTCCCGCTCCCTCATAAACTTGGAGCAACACAAATCCTAAGGCCAATAACGCTGCTTCTACCATCATGAACAGCGTTCTGTAACTTTGAAGCAAAGAGTTCTCCATCGAAAAAGCTTGCCAACAAACTTGCAGCTTTTCTTCATCCCTCACTTAAGAGCCCCCTCGGTTCTTATCAGTTCACAAATTATATCAGTTACTGGCTTCTCGCCGCTGAAGTTTGGTTATAATCTAAAGCCGCCATACTTCTTAATATAGGGGATAAGCCCGCCCTCGTTAAGGATAGCCAGCATCACGGGAGGGATTTTGTCAAAGGCAAGCTCCTTACCATTAGTCCTATCCACAATAGCACCAGCGGCCAGGTCTATCTCCAGCTCATCACCGTCATCAATCCTATCGGTATCACAGATGAGCACCGGCAGCCCCAGGTTGATGGCGTTTCTAAAGAATATTCGGGCCACCGATTTAGCCAGTATAGCACTAACACCGGCCAGCTTGATAATAAGCGGGGCATGCTCGCGGCTTGAGCCCAGGCCAAAATTCCCACCGGCAACGATAAAATCCCCGGCCTTTACCCTTGAGGCGAAGGTGACATCGGCGTCCTCCAGAACATGCCTGGCCAACTCGGGCAGGTTGCTTCTCAGATGGGCCAGCCGCCCCGGGGCAATATGGTCGGTAGAGATATCATCACCAAATTTGAAGGCTCTTCCCCTGAGCATCTAAAGCACCTCTCTGGGGTCGGTGATTTCACCAGTCAGGGCTGTGGCCGCGGCCGTAGCCGGGCTGGCCAGATAGATAAAGGCCTCAGGGCTACCCATCCGCCCCTTGAAGTTTCGGTTGGCCGTAGAAAGGCAGGCCTCACCTCTACCGAGCACCCCCTGATGCAGCCCCAAACAGGGGCCGCAGCCCGGGGGCAGGATGACCGCCCCGGCCTGGGCCAGCGTCTGGATATGGCCGGCGGCAATAGCCTCTAGTAGAACCCGCCGTGACGCCGGGGCTACTATCAGCCGGGTGTCCCGGTGGTGCTGCTTCCCCCTTAATATATCAGCCGCCACCGCCAGGTCCTCCAAGCGGCCACTAGTACAGGTACCGATAAAAACCTGCTGAATTTTAATCCCTTTGAGCTCCCTGGCCGGAGCCGTATTATCCACCGTGTGGGGCCGGGACACGGTAGGCTCTAGGTCGGCGGCATCAATGCTGATTCTCTGTTCATAACTGGCCTTGGCGTCCGGGGAAAGGGGGCGGTAGTGCTCGGCCCGCCCCTGTGAGGCCAGATAGTCCCGAGTAATCTCATCCGATGGCAAAAGCCCCAGCTTGGCCCCGGCTTCAACGGCCATATTGGCTATCGTTAGACGCCCCGATAGGGACATCCTGTCCACAGTGTCACCACCAAACTCCAGGGCCTTGTAGGTAGCCCCATCGGCACCGAGCCGGCCGATAAGGTGCAGGCTCAGGTCTTTAGCCGAAACGCCGGCCTTAAAATCACCGGAGACAACCACCCTGATAGTCTCAGGTACCCGGAACCAGGTCTTACCCAGGCCCAAAATAACGGCCACATCAGAGGAGCCCATGCCGGTGGCCAGGGACCCCAGGGCACCGGTGGTTACCGTGTGGGAGTCGGCGCCAACGATGACATCGCCGGGTCGGGCCAGAGACTCAGCCACCACCTGATGGCAGACGCCGTCACCGACGTCATACAGCCGGCAGCCGAACTGCCGGGCGAATTGGCGCAGCTTGATGTGGTCGCTGGAAAGCTGATGATTGGGGCTGGGGGCGGCATGGTCCAGAAACAGGAAGGTCTTCTTCGGGTTGGCCAGACGCTCAAAGCCCAGTTTACGGAACTCGTCTATTGTCAGCGGCCCGGTGGTATCCTGGACGAAGACCAGGTCTACCTGGGCAACAACAATATCTCCTGACCGGGCATCACCCTGGGACTTTTCACTCAGGATCTTCTCAGCTAACGTCTTAGCCAATGAGGGACCTCTTTACTAGACTTAAAGGCTAACCAATGGTGGCCAGCAGTGACTGATGGCCGTCACGCAAGGTAACATCGGTAATCTTTAGGGAGTTCTTCTCCATTATTATTCCTCTTGGCTTATAACCTAAAAAGATGTCTAAGTCTTGGGTTCTTCTGCCCCCTCACCACCCGCCGCTCCCAGCTTATAAGCCTGATCTGGCTCCTCAGCCTGTATGTAGGCAGTAATGGCGCTCATGATAACAGCCGCTAGTCTATTCTCGTCAGCCACAGTCGCTCCCATTCTATAGTGGAATATTGCCGTGTTTTTTGGGCGGGTTGCTCTGGGCCTTACCCTTCAGCATCTCAAGCGCCCTGACCAGTTTGGGACGTGTCTCCCTGGGGTCAATGACATCATCAATGTAGCCCAGGGCGGCCGCCCTATAGGGGTTATCAAACCTCTCCTGATACTCACTGACCAGCTTCTGCCTGGTTTCAGCCGGGTCATCAGACTTTGCAATCGCATTTCTAAAGATGATATTTACCGCCCCCTCGGCCCCCATAACAGCTATCTCCCCGCTGGGCCAGGCATAATTGATATCACCGCGCAGGTGCTTTGAGCTCATCACGATGTAGGCGCCGCCGTAGGCCTTACGGGTGATAACGGTAACCTTGGGTACCGTGGCCTCAGCATAGGCATAGATAAGCTTGGCCCCATGCCTGATGATGCCACCGTGCTCCTGGTTGGTGCCGGGCATGAAGCCGGGGACATCAACAAAGCTGACCAGGGGGATGTTGAAGGCATCGCAGAAACGGACAAACCTGGCCGCCTTGACTGAGGCGTCAATATCAATAACCCCGGCCAGGCAGGACGGCTGTTGGGCGACAACACCCACTGACTTGCCGTTGAGCCGGGCAAAGCCAACAATAATACTGGGGGCGAAGTGCTGATGAACCTCCAAGAAGTCACCGTTATCGGCCACGCTGGTAATCAACCGCTTCATATCGTAAGCCCTCTTGGGATTATCCGGTACCAGCTTAAGCAGGCTTTCATCGGTTCGCTCGGGGTCATCACTAGGCTCTACCTCAGGCAGGGAAGCTCTGTTATTACTCTGGGGCAGGAAGCTGAGCAGGCGGCGCACCGTCTTAAAGCACGCCTTTTCATCATCAGCCAGAAAGTGGGCCACGCCACTCTTACCGGCGTGAACCTCGGCCCCGCCCAGGTCCTCATGGCTTATCTCCTCACCGGTAACCGCCTTGACCACATCAGGACCGGTAATATACATCTGGCTGATACCCTTGACCATGAAGACAAAGTCGGTTATCGCCGGGCAGTAGACGGCACCGCCGGCACTGGGCCCGACCACCACCGATATCTGCGGGATGACCCCTGAGCACAGGGTATTCTTGAGCAGCATATCACCGACGCCGCCAAGGCTGGCCACACCCTCCTGGATGCGGGCGCCACCCGAGTCATTTATGGCGATGAGCGGGGCACCCTGATTTAGGGCCAGGTCCATAACCTGGCCTACCTTGAGACCGACCACCTCAGATATCGAGCCGCCAAGAACGGTAAAGTCCTGAGAATAGACAAAAACAGGCCGGCCGTCTACCCGGCCGCGGCCGGTAACTACGGCGTCACCGAGATACTGCTGCTCAGCCAGGCCAAAGTCGCTACAGCGGTGGCTGACAAATGTGCCCAGTTCATTGAAACTGCCGGGGTCAAGAAGAAGGCCAAGCCTTTCCCGGGCGGTCAGCTTGCCCCGGGCATGCTGCTGCTGGATGCGCTTTTCACCGCCACCGCTCTGGGCCTGCTTTTTAAGATGGGCAAGGCTGTCCAGTTTATCCTGAATCGCCAATTAAACTAGCACGTCTCCAAAAAAGATTGAATACAGTTCGCCGTAATCATATCACACCGTTTGTCGTATAGGCAAACCTATTTTCCTTGTTAAACGAGCTAATGTTTCCCATCTATCAAAAACAAGCCCCCTCTCCACTAGTGGAGAGGGGGAAGGGGTGAGGCCAAAACACCTCACAGCCATTAATTTAAGCCGTGGTCAACTAACCAGCCCGTTGCCTACGAGCCACCAGCTGCCAGGCTACGGCCAGCAAAATAATAGACGGCAGTCCGGTTACCAGCAGGAACATATAGGCGGCCGTGGGCTCTAACTCGGCAAAGGAGCCGACCAGGTTCTGGATGGTGAAGATAAGTAGCAGTAGGCCAACTGCTCCGATGAGCCACTCATACCAGGTTACCTTGATATCCCGGCCACGCAGCCAGAGTACTAATGCCAGCAGAGCCGCCCCGGCAACAAGGCCAATAATAAACCACATATATAACTACCTCCTTCCTTGTTAATATCCTTTTCCGTTAGGTTACTGTAGTTTTCTGGTGTAGCGCGTGGTGTCAAAACCGTATACGGGGGCTTCTTCTATGTCCCACCATGACTGCTCCCCTTCTCTGAGAGAGAACATACCGTCAGATTCTCTCCTATCGTAACCAAAAAAATCATCCATGTTGGCGAAGAACCCGTTAAAGATAGGAGTTATGGCTACAACCGGCTTGATAAACCAATCATGGATAGAGGCCTTATTCTTCTGGCTGAACGGACAGACAGCACGACAGATGCCACAGCCGAAAACGGACTCGAACCAGTACTTGAGACAGGTTGCCCCATTATAGTAATAGTGTTTTATACCAGGTTTGTTCCACGTGCCCTGTATGTCGTAGG
>JAUXAE010000114.1 GCA_030620035.1 Dehalococcoidales bacterium | reverse complement strand
AAGGCCCAGGCCAACAAGAACCGCCTGAGAAGAAACCTGGTGGTTATGTTTTTGGTGCTGGCGGCGGCGGCTATTAGCCTGGTGACCATCTTACTAAAAGTAGCCGCTCTAGTGGCCAGTTAGCCGCTATAAATAGTTTTTTGTCTTGACTTGGTTTTATAAAAATTGTAAACTAACTGCTTAGTTATAAACAGGCTAAAGAGGGGAGTGCCCTTGGCGCTGGCTAAGTTCTGGAGAATACATGGCTCACAGACACTGGTCGTCTTGGCCGTGTTCAGCCTGGTAGGTGCTGGTGCCTACGGCCAGCTTTCCTACGACCCCGAGGTTGAACTCTATCTACCTGAGGCTCTACCTGAGGCGGCCAGTTTTGAGTTGCTGCTAAGTGAGCCGGCCGAAGGAAGCTACCTCTATGTCGCCAGTGACGGTAATGGTCACCAGCTGGGCTATATTACCGCCACTGAGGGCCAGGGCTATGGCGGCCCGATGACGGTTATGGTGACCTGGTCGCTGGAGGGTACCATCCTTAGTGTGCAGGTGGCCGAGCACCATGACACGCCATCCTGGTACGGCAAGCTGCTTGAAAAGGAATTCTTCAGCCAGTATATTGGCCGCCAGTACAGCCAACCCCTTATGCTGGATGAAGATATTGATGCCGCCAGCGGGGCCACGCACTCTTCTACCGGCGTGGCCACGGGGGTACAAGCCGGGCGGCAACTGGTGTCTGAGCAGCTGGGTGATCCCTATGCCGCCCCCGAGGAGCCCATCAGCTTTGGTACCGCTGAGATAATGCTGTTAGTTGGGCTGGGCACGGTGGTGGGCTTTCGTATGCTGCCGGCCTTGAGGAAACGGCACTGGCTGCGCTACTTCACCCTGCTCTTCGGCTTTATAGTGTTGGGCGTCTGGCTTTCAAGCCCCTTGAGCCTGGTCAATTTCGCCATCTGGCCGGTGGGCTTTGCCCCATCATGGCAGAGCAACCTGTTCCTCTATATTCTGGTTTTCGGTCTGGTGGCTCTGGCTATTTTCTTTGCCAAGAATTTCTGGTGCTTCTGGCTGTGTCCCTTTGCCGCCCTGCAGGAAGGGGCCCACTTTATGGGTGGTAGCAGGGTGAGAACCATCACCAAGCGGCAGCTCTTATTACGCAACACTCGCTATATCATACTTTGGCTGGTCCTATTAATAGTCCTGATAATGCGTAATCCGTCACTGTCCGTCTTTGAACCCTGGAATACCCTCTTCAGCTTTAAGGGTAACGCCGAGCAGTGGCTGCTGGTGGTGGTGACCCTGGGTGTGGCCATGTTTATCTATGATTTCTGGTGCCACTACCTGTGCCCTGTTGGGGCAACAATGGATATAATACTTAAGGTGCGGATGTGGTTTGTTGATGGCTTTGGAAGACTATTTGCCAGGTGATGCACGGAAGGGTAGAGTAACTATCTGTACGGAGTTATGCGGTGGCTAGTGCCAAAAGTGGCTTAAAGATAAAGATTGAGACTCGGAAGCATGAGGCTAAGGTTGCCAGTACCAAGCAGACCAAGGGCGGGGAATTTGTCTGGTCTCAAGACCGATGTACCGGCTGCGTCAAGTGTGCCCGGAGATGCCCGGTAGATGCTATTACCATTGCCCGCCAGAAGGTAATAACCAAAAGGTTAGGCATAGCCCCCTGCAGTCAGGCCTGCCCCGCCGGTGTTGATGTGTCCCGTTACGTGCGTCTTATTGGTGAAGGTAAGTTCCCTGAGGCGGTAGCCGTAATTCGGGAGAAGATTCCCTTCCCTTCAGTCTGTGGTTATGTCTGTTTGCATCCTTGCGAGGTTGAGTGTCAGCGTAATCAGCTCGATGAGCATATTCTTATCCGAGCACTTAAGCGATTTGCTGCTGAGCATGATACCGGGCTATGGAAGCAAAACCTTAAGGCTGCCCCACCCACCGGGAAACGGGTGGCCGTTGTCGGCTCAGGGCCAGCCGGTTTGGCCGCCGCCTACTATCTAGCCCGGCTGGGTCACTCAGTGACCGTCTTTGAAGCCATGCCCGAGCCAGGGGGTAAGATGCTGAGTAGTATCCCTGGCTACGAGCTGCCCAAGGAAATACTTAAGGCTGAGATCAAGGAGATAGAAAACCTTGGCGTTGACATAAGGACAAATACCAAGGTGGATTCTGTAGAGAGTCTCTTTGAGCAGGGCTATCAGGCTGTTTTACTGGCGGTAGGTATCAACCAGGGGGTGAAGCTGCCTATTCCTGGTGCTGACCTTGACGGGGTGCTAGCTGGCACCTCCTTTTTAGAAGATGTCAGCCAGGGTAAGGAGGTTAAATTGGGCAAGAGGGTTGTTGTGCTGGGGGGTGGTGGTGTTGCCTTTGATTGTGCCCGTACCGCGCTACGCCTGGGTGCCAGTGATGTCCATATGTTTGGCCAGGAGCACCAGGGCGATAGGGAGGCTGAACCTTGGGAAATTGATCAGGCTTTGGAAGAAGGCGTCGTTATCCATCCCTGGCTTACTTTTGTCAGGGTTGTGAGTGATGAAGGGCATATTAAAGGGGTCGAGAGCCTTAAAATACGTTCGTTTGGATTTGATAGTCAGGGCAGTGTTCAATATGATACTATTGCTGGTACAGAGCATATTATGCCTGCGGATACCGTCATCGCTGCCCTCGGTCGAGGCAATACGATTCAGGTTACCCCTGATGCCCTTGCCGCCAGGGAGGGTATTTTTGCCGGGGGAGATGCTGTGAATGAGGCACGCTCAGTCATTGAGTCGATTGCTGCCGCCAGATGGACCGCCATCGCCATAGACAAATACCTGGGTGGCAGTGGGGACATTGAAGAGACGCTGGCGCCGCCGGTACAAGAAGAAGCAGTAACCCTCCTCAGGGAAGCCAAAGGAGGCTGGCCACCAAAAGTGCCCTCCGTCTTGCGTTACGAGCAGCAGAAGGGCAGTGTTGTCGAGGTAGAACTCAGCCTGAAGGAGAAGGAGGCCATTAAAGAGGCCAAGCGGTGTTTAAGGTGTGACCTCGCCTATATGGTGGATGAGTTTGAGGTGGATACGGCGGTCTGTACCTATTGCGGCCGCTGTGTTGACGCCTGTCTCTGGGACGCCCTGATGTCGGGTTATGGCTATGAAAAGGCGGCCAAGGAGCGGGCGGAGCGGGTAGAGGCAATAGAGGGTGAGAATCGTGTCTATAACCGGGTGCTCACCCTCCTGGTGCTGGCC
>JAUXAE010000055.1 GCA_030620035.1 Dehalococcoidales bacterium | reverse complement strand
CACCAATCCAGGTTGGCCACCGGCGGAGTTCCGGCCGCTGATAGTCTTTGAGAGCCTGGGTGACTATGTTGACACAGCCTACCGGCTGGGTGAGCAATTCGCCGACAAATACCCTGACCGCCACCAGAGGGCCGAGAAGATTTTTGAGTATGTGAGAGACAGGGTGCAGTACGTGAATGATATTGACCAGTTTGATGTTGACGAGTATGCCCAGAACGCTGATGAGGTGGCCAATACCATTCAGAAAGAAGGAATTGCCTACGGTGACTGCGAGGAGCACGCCATCCTTTTGGCGGTTATGTATCAAGGGGCCGGTTATCGTTCGGCAATTATCGATTGCCCCCGACATGTGGGCGTAATAGTCTATCTGCCGGACTATAGAAAGGCAAATGTGGTCTTCGAGCTAAACGGCGAGTCGGGTTGGGTCTGGGCCGAGGCCACGGGTAATACCAACCCGTTCGGCTGGTTCCCCGTCGGACAGCTAGGGGAGCCTATTCTAGGATATGAGATATCCTCTGACGAGCACATACCCCTTTGGCAGCCACCAAGTGAGGAGGAACCTCTACCAGCGCCAGATGAAGAGGAACCTCTGCCAGTGCCAACAATGACAGGAGGCGGCCCCGACCTCGTTAGTATAACTCTACCCGCCATTATCGTTGCGGCACTAACGGGAATCATCATCCTCTTTATAAGGAGGCGCCGAGCCTAGCAATCGGTCCCCTGTCTTGGAGGAGAAATATATAAATTCATATGCCCAACTTTAAGTTGAACATTCTGACGTTTAGTCTCGTTCTATTTGGAATTTTATTGTTGGCTTGTATAGGTCAAAAAGAGTTGATCCTAAGATTGTTTCAGGCTGAGTTTGGAGTGCTATAATACCACAAAAAATTGTTACAATATTGAAAACCGACGGAGGCTTCCAATGGTATGGTGGACTTGGATTCTCATAGTAGTGCTAGTTGGTCTTATAGTGCTGTTGTTCAAGATTAGGCGAAGGCGCTAAAGTTATAGTCTCTAGCGGCAAGGTCAGTTTCGGCAAGCCGGCAGGGACTATCTTAGCCTTGTTCTCTTAAGAGTCTGGAGTTGCACAATGTAGCGTTTTGTCGACTTAGGTGGTCTGGCCACCGGATTTCAAACCTATGGTCGGGGTGGGCGGATTCGAACCGCCGACCACCTGAACCCCATTCAGGTGCGCTACCTGGCTGCGCTACACCCCGAATTACATCCTGCCGGGACAATGTTAGCACAGTTCCTGGCCAGGGGCAAGCCGCTGTGGACGATATAAAGCCAGATGTGATAGTATTGTGGGTCCAGTAATAGCCTTTTAGAGGACTGTATTCAGCTAAAGTGGGAAGGGGGTAGTCAGAAATATGGTTGTCAGGCAGCTACGCCTTCTCCCCGATGCTGTGCTCAGGAAAAAAGCCAAGAGAGTGCCGGCCATTGATAAGTCTGTTCATCGGCTTATTGATGACATGATAGAAACAATGCAACAGGCAAACGGGGTGGGACTGGCTGCACCCCAGATTGGGGTATTGCTGCGAGTAGTGGTGCTTCAGATGCCCGAGGAAGAGCCGGTGGCCATTATCAACCCGGAGATAGTCAAGCGCTCTGGAGAGAGGGAGGTGGTCGAGGGTTGCCTTAGTCTTCCCGGCTATTCCGGAGAGATAAAAAGGTCAAATTCAGTCATCGTCAAGGGTTTAGACCGGCAGGGTAAGGCAATAAGGATTAGGGCCACCGGCCTCAGGGCCCAGGCCCTGGAACATGAGCTTGACCACTTAAGGGGTAGCCTGTATATTGACCACTTAGAGAGTGAGGACAAGCTGCACCAGATTGAGCCTGAGACCGACAATAGGGGAATGTAATGAGCCCAACTGAAGCAGTCAAAACCATAGTTCAGTGTGATTTTGACGGCACCATAACCCAGCAGGATGTCGGCTTCCTGATACTAGACGCCTTCGCCGACGGGGACTGGCGGCGGTTGCTTAGGGAGTATCAGGAGGGCAGGATATCTGTCGGCCGCTTTAATACCAGCGCCTTTGCCATGGTCAAAGAGAACAGGCCAAATCTAATCAGATTCGTCAGGGAAAAGGCCAGGACCCGAGACGGCCTCCCTGAGTTGATTCAATACTGCCGGATGAAGGGGTTTCGCTTTGTCATCGTAAGCAATGGCCTGGACTTCTATATAAAAATAATTTTGTCTGATGTGGGTTTGAAGAATATTGAGGTGCTGGCGGCACAAACCCGGTTTAGTTCTGGCGGCATTGATGCCCGCTACATCGGGCCCGGGGGCAGCCAGCTACAGGATGGATTCAAGGAGACATATTCCAGGCTTTTCCTAGAAAGAGGCTATCGCCTAATATATGTAGGCAATGGCCCCTCAGATATCCCATCGGCCGGATTGGCTCACCATACCTTTGCCACCGGGCGTCTGCTAGCTTACTGCCGGCAGACGAAGCTTAACTGTATGCCCTTTAGCGACCTTAATGATATCTTTAAGGGATTGGAGCTTTTATAGTAACCATAGTGCCGCTAAGCAAAGATTCTACTGCCTATCCTGACTATATTGGCCCCCTCTTCTAGGGCAATCTTGTAGGAGTCTGACATGCCCATTGAGAGATATTTTATGGCCACATTGGGTATTTTCAGATTTCTGATTCTTTCAAATAATTGCCTTGTGGCCTTAAAATAGGGCCTTGAATCCTCCGGGTTGGGACAGTAGGGCCCCATGGTCATAAGCCCCGTTACCCTTATGTTCTTAAGGGCCGAAACCTCTTTTATTAGCTGCTCAGCCTCCTCGGGGAAGACACCCGATTTTTGCCCCTCACGGCCGCTGTTTATCTCAATCAAAACCGGCATCACCTTGCCGGCCTGAGCACACCGCTTATCAAGCTCCCGGGCAATTTCGAGGCTGTCAACGGTCTCTATCATGTCAAACATGGCGGCCACCTTTTTTACCTTGTTCTTCTGCAGGTGGCCGATAAAGTGCCATTTAGCCCTACTGCCGACTATCTCATAGGCCCTTTCCGCTTCCTGAATATAGTTTTCCCCGATAATCTCAGCGCCGGCCTCAACCGCTTCTAGGACCTCTGCCGGCTGTCTCGTCTTGGCGGCGGCTACCAGCTTAACCCCGCTGGGCAGTTCACTCAATATTCGGCTGACATTCTGTTTTATCATCAGTCGGAAGTAACCTGATTAGTCGCATTGCTTTAGCTTAACGCATGCCTAGACGTATTCTGATAAAATCGTATATCTCCTGAGGAATATTGGCCCGGCAACATTTTTCTAATCCCTCAAAACCAGGGGATGAGTTGGCCTCGCACACCTTAAAATGCTGACCATCAAATAAAAGGTCAATCCCGGCGATATCCAGGCCAAGAAGGCGTGAGGTTTCAGTAGCCAACCATTCGATTTCAGGTGTTACCTCAAATTGACTTACTAGACCTCCCCTTGAATAGTTTGTCTTGAAGTCACCTTCCCTTGCCCTTCTCTCCATACAGGCTATAACGCGGCCACCGATGGTAAATACCCGCAAATCCCGGCCTCTACTGGCGGCAATAAATTCCTGCAGGATAATATTTGCCCGGCTGTTTGTTTCTTCAATCAGTTGCATCAAATCCTCAAATTTAGATCTGGACTCAGCCAGAAAAACACCGATGCCCTGTGAGCCAGAAAGGGTCTTGGCGACAACGGGAAAGCCTAAATTTCTCTCCACCAGATTTACATCAGCCGGAAATTTTACCAGCATGGTCTTGGGAACTGGAAGGCTGTTTTCGGCCAAGATCTGCTGGGTAAATAGTTTGTCCTTAACAGTATCTATGCTTTGAGACGAGTTAATAGAATTAACGCCCAGTCTCTCCAGGTGGCGGATGACGGCTAGGGCGAAGTATGTGGTGCCGGCACCCATCCTGGGGAGTAGAAAGTCGGGTAGTGCTGCCGTTTCTCCTTCAATTAGCATGCTCTTTCTATCCTCTTGGGTAACAATCAAGTCAAACTGCTCCGGTTTAAGAACTTGTATTTCTATTCCATTTTCACCGGCCACTTCTACGAAACGATTTATCTCATACGCTTCTGGCTTCAAGCTGCCAGCTGAATCTTTATAGAGGATCCAACCTTTCATTGCCCTCCCCGAAAGTAGCAATTCATATTCTTATTTTAGCTTCCGGCCGCACTGTGGGCAGTAGGCCATCTTCTCGGTTAGCTCTCCCTGACAGCTTGGACAGTGGAGTATGCTGGCCAGTTTTTTCTGCGGCATCACCGAGGACAGCTCTTTTTGGCTCATAAGCCTCCTGGCTATCTCGGGCCTAAGTTCGTCAGCAACCTCAAACCTCTGGTGGCAGTTAGTACAGACAATGAATTGTTTTTTTGAGTATTGGAGGGTGGGCACAAAATACACCGTGAATTTCTTCCGTTCCTGTTCCACGGAAAATACGCCAGATGCCCGGCACTCCGGGCACTTGGTAACGATATAGCCTAGATGGTCATAATAGCCCTTATTGCCAAAGAGAAAAAACCACATACCGCTCTTCAGTAGGCAGGCGTAGTTTATTGTCTATACTATACCATATTCAGGGTTAACCCATTTCCCTAAGAACCCTTTATTGCCTAAGCCGACTCAGCCTATATTATTTTGAATAAAGAGCTTGGCTTCATCAATAGGAACGGCGAAGGTGAGACCGCTGGCAAATATTCTCTCGCCATAAACACTGGCTAAATAATAACCCCTGGTGATAATGCCGATAACCTCACCATCAAGGTTAACCAGGGGACCGCCGCTATTGCCCGGGTTGGCAGCAGCATCAGTCTGGATCCAGTCATAGTCATCCATAGTTCGGAAAGCCGATACTATGCCCATACTAAATGATGCCTCCCCCTCAAGATCAAAGGGATAAGGATAGCCGATGGTCAGCACTCCATCACCAATAGCTGTGTCCTGCGACGAACCTAGGGTAGCCTCAGGAAAATCAGTGCGGCTAGAGTTAATCTCTATTATGGCCAGGTCTCTATCTTCATCGCTAGCGATGACAGCAGCCTGATACTGCTCACCAGTCGTAAGTGTAATTTGAACTGAGGTAGTGTCTTCTACGACATGATAGTTCGTTAGCACATATCCGGTGCCGTCAATGATGACGCCGGAGCCAGCGCCATTAGATGTTTCAATCCTGACCACAGTTGGCTCCAGCGCGGCGGCTACATCTATCACAGCATGGCTATAGTCCCGCAGAATGGCAATATTCGCCTCAAGGTTAGATACATCCTCGCCAAGAGTTGAGACATTTCCTTGAAGAGTGGATACATCCCCGCCAAGAGTTGCAACACTTCCTTGAAGAGTGGATACATCCCAGCCAAGAGTTGAAACACTTCCTTGAAGAGTAACTATTTCAGATTGAGCATTATCCAGCCTATCGCTCTCCTGTAGGTAAAAATAGCCATTGGTAACAGTACTGGCCGCTAGAATGATGATAATTGGAATGAGCACCCATTTATTCATCCCTGCTCCTCCTTGCCGAATTTTTACCCGGTACCTTCAGATAAAAATCTAGCTAATTTAGTATTCCTGTTATACTTCTTCATCATGGCGTTGTCAATCTGTAGGGCCAAGGTGCGGTAGTAGGTGGGTAAACCGTGGCTTACCCCGGAGTAATCACGAGGAATTGCCGGGACTGGCAGACGATTCTGGTTTAGGATGCTATCTGCGCTCTATCCACTTCTATTCGCCGGTCACAGAATTAGAGGTAAGGCCAGATTAGCGGAGACATGATATGCTTTAGCGGCGTGAATGCCCCCATCGTGTAGGTTTTGTCTGATACCCCAGGTGAATCTTTTTACTGGGTTTGCCCCCTTCAACCTGTTTTTTGAAGTGAACACCCCTGTAATGGGGTGAAATGAAGCTACCGAAGGCCCTCTTAACATGTTCGGCACCACACTTGGGACATTTGGCCGGCTTATCTCTATCATCAATACTGCGGTGAAGTTCAAACTTATGGCCGCAATCAATACATTCGTATTCGTAGATAGGCATAGTTACCTCCTCAACTATTTGCTTAAAACAAAACCTCCAGCACCATCTCTATCATAGTAGATTCTATAAGCTCTGTCTACCCCATGGTTGGGGCATTGTTTAGCTTATAGAAATATCTATGGTAAAATAACAAAGCGTCTTTAGGGGGAAGTGTCGGAATTGGCAGACGAGCATGATTTAGGATCATGTGCCGCAAGGCGTGGGGGTTCGAGTCCCCCCTTCCCCACCACTCGGTTTTAGCCGGTAAAGAAGGATAATAGCTTTGCCCCATGAGTTTAGTGTTGATATTCTAAAGCAGGCACTTATTTTCTCCAGTCTAAGTGAGGCTGAACTGGTTGAGCTATCCCGGCTGATGACGGCGCGTAGCTTTGGGTCCGGTGAGTATGTCTTCTGGGAAGGGGATGCCCCAGACTATTTCTATATTGTTGTTGAGGGCAGGATAAAGGTTCTAAAGCACTCCTCTCTGGGCAAGGAGGTCATTATTGCCTTCTTTGGCCCCGGTGAGATGTTTGGTGAGGTGGCCGTTTTTGAAGGTAAGCCCTATCCGGCTTCAGCCCAGGCTGTTACCGAGAGCCAGGTAATGGCTATTAAGAAAGACAGTCTTCTGTCATTTCTCTCCAGTCGCCCCCAGGTGGCTCTGGGAATTATCAATGTCCTTGGCGGGCGGCTCAGGGATGCCCAGGGACGTCTTAAAGACCTGGCCGGGGAGAGGGCCCAGCAACGCCTTGCCCGGACACTGCTCATGCTTTCGGCCAAGCTGGGTGCTACCCTACCCTTTACCCGGCAGGAGATAGCCGATATGGCCGGTACCACTACCGAGACGGCGATCCGCTTTATGAGCCGTTTGAAGGACGGTAAAATCATCCGTTCTGCCCGGGGCCAGATAACTATCCTGGACGAGACCAAGCTCAGGCTGCTGGCCGAAGGGCCACCGAAGGTCTAGAAGCTTAGCCAATGCCCTCCCCGGATAGGTAATTTCCTGTGTCTGTCTCTTATATGATTTAAATCATAGTAATTTGTATAATCCTGTTTTATGATGTTATCAAAATTAGAAAATGTATCGCCAGGGGGTGAACAAGATGACATTTCAGTGTCCTGGCCAGGATAGTAGAAAGCTACGGGTGGCCCTGTACAGGTGTCCCAAATGCAATACCGAGGTTGAAATCTTCTCCGACGAGGTAAGGGTTAAGTGCCATAAGTGTGGCCAGATGGTCTACCGCCAGCGGATGCCATCATGCATTGATTGGTGTGCCTCAGCCCGCCAGTGCCTGGGTGAGGAAAGGTGGCGACAGCTAGCAGGTCAAGACTGAACTAAGTTCTATAGAGCTTTAGGGGGTAAGAAATGGTAATCAAAGCGATAAGAATGATA
>JAUXAE010000122.1 GCA_030620035.1 Dehalococcoidales bacterium | reverse complement strand
CAATCGGAAGCTATCAGAGCCGGTGGCCCGGATGCTGGCCAGGACAAGTCTCACCCCAAATCAGGCGACCTGGGGTGCCTTCGCCGTAGCCGTTTTATCCTTTATCAGCTTTACCCTGGGGCAAAATATCCTTGGCGGCATTCTGGCTCAGCTGGCTTCTATTAGCGACGGGATAGATGGCAGCCTGGCTCGCCTCAAGGGCATAATCTCAGCCTTTGGCAGCTTCCTGGATTCGGTGCTTGACCGCTACGCCGATACCCTGATAGTGCTGGGAATGACACTGTGGTCGCTGTCCCATGAGGGCTATCCCCAGGTCTGGCTGGTTGGCTTTCTGGCTGTCGTCGGCACCCTCTCCATTAGCTATACCAGGACTCGTATTGACCCTGAGTATCGCCTGATATTTGATAGAGGGCTTGCCTCAGTGGCCTCACGTGATGTAAGGCTCTTCCTAATAATGCTGGGGGGAATCTCGGGTCAGGTCTATTTTTGCCTGCTTCTTATAGCCATTCTGACCAACCTGGTAGTCTTCTACCGGCTTTTCTTTGGCTACCGATACCTTAAGAGGCAGCCCAAATCTGATGGCCCTACTTCTGGCAGGCTTAGCAAATGATTATCCAGTGCGATTTTGATGGTGCTGTAACGACCAACAATGTTAGCCTTCTGCTTCGAGAAAGGTTTGCCATTGGCAACTGGCGGAAGACTGAGTCCGACTACCTTCAAGGTCTCCTGGGTGTTGAAGAGAGTAATAAGCGACAATTTGCCCTCATTAGAGAGCCTAAAGAGAAACTGGTCGCCTTTGCCAGCAAAAACGCTAAGGTAAGAGCCGGTTTTTCAGACTTTGCTTACTATTGCCGGTCAAGCGGCATTAGGCTGATAATTGTCAGTAGTGGCCTTGATTTCTATATCGAGGCGGTACTTAATAAAATCGGTGCCCGGGACATAGAGCTATACTGCGCCCGGACATCCTTTGACCAGGATGGTATTGCCGTCTCTTATATTGGCCCTGATGGCAGCCTGCTCAAGCAAGGCTTTAAGGAGAAATACCTAACCTGGCTTAAAAAGTGGGGTGGCCGTGTCACCTACATTGGTGATGGCCTCTCCGATTTGGCGGCCGCCAGTGCTGCCGACCAGGTATTCGCCAGAGGCCATCTACATATATTGCTAGGCACCAAGCAGGTCAGCCATTATAGCTTTACCGATTTCCACGATATACGGCAACAGATAGGCCGTCTCTTAAAGAGTTGGCCCAGCGCTAGGGCTGCTTCACCATAGGGGTCTCATGTTAAGGCCACCCTTTTCCAGATGCTCCTTGAGCCACATATCGGCAAGGAGCAGTATTTCACCTGACTGGTCGCCGGCTAGCCATACATAGGGGCTGTGGCTAACACAGTAAAGACCAACCACGGCACCGAGGCAGGCATCATACTCATCAGCCAGAAGCTCCAGGTGACAGCGGCTAAAGGAGTTATCGGGGAAGCCAAGGGGCGGTGAGAAGGCTAACCCCAGGTGCTCGGTGAGAAGGTTGTATAACTCCCGCATTCCGGCAAGGCACTTCTTATGGGTAATGTTGCCCTTATACTTGGGCGGGCTTACTGATGGGGTGAAGCTCTCATCCAGGACCATTTGCCATCTAGCTGACTGAACACTTTCCAGCTTGCCTTTCTGCTTGGCCACCCAGAGGAATTTGTAGACGGCATGAGGGTATATTTCCTGGATGACGATACCTGCTCTCATACCTTCTGGCACAGCCTGAAGCAGTTTCTTTTTGAGTTCAATACCCCTCACGCCGGCCATGGAGGCAGGATATAGCGAGATATAACGCTGAAGAGCTCTTTCAACAGGGCGTTGGTGTTTGCCGGGGTGGCCACAGCCCTCAATGGGAACATCAAGAAGAACCAGAGACCCAGACTCAGCCCGCGCTCGCATTAGGTTGATGAGGTCACTATCTCCCAAACCGTGGGCAAGAAAGTTAATCTGTTTTTGGGGTGTGGCGATAGCCACTGCGCTGCGCTTTGTTGTCTCCTTCCAGCCAACATCAACACTAATAATTTTCACCGTAAGTCCTATTTAGCCTCACATTCGAAGACAGGAGGCTAGGCAAGAAATGAATAACCCTTACTCTCTTAGTTTAGCAAATTGTAATCATCTGCGGAAGTAGGGTTAGGTTGGCTTGCCGTTGCTATCTTTCTGGTCTAGAATGGGCACAGGTGGAAGAACCGGGGATGTTCTATATTGATGGCTCGGCAAAATCGGGAAGTGGCACTCTGCTGCGATATGCAGTAGCCCTTGCCTCCCTGCTTGGTGAGGAGTTAAGGATAGACAATATCAGGGCCAAGAGGGATAAGCCGGGGCTGCGGCCTCAGCACCTTGCCTCAGTGACCGCCTGTGCCCAGATGTGTGGTGCCCGGGTGGAAGGGGCGGTAGTGAATTCCAGGGAGATAACCTATGTGCCGGGAGGGAGGATAAAGGGCGGTTACTACCGGTGGCAGATCGGCACCGCCGGCTCGACCACCCTGCTGGTAATGTCCCTGCTCCCCCTTGCCCTCTTTGCCCGGGAGGAAACTACCTTGAGAATATCAGGAGGACTCTTTCAGGACTTTGCCCCCTCGGCTCATCATATGCAGCATGTATTGTTGCCTACCTTGGCCAAGATGGTCATCCAGGTAGGGCTGGAGGTAATTCGTCCCGGTTACGTCCCCAGGGGAGGTGGTATCATTCAGGTCAATGTAAAGCCGGTGGTTAGCGGCCTAAAGCCTTTAAAGCTGCTCAAGCAGGGGATGGTCAGGCAGGTGACCGGGCTTGCCCTGTCGTCCCAC